>NZ_JBITPL010000011.1:0-63006 GCF_050467885.1 Rossellomorea sp. NRS-1567
TAACCACAAAGAGTCATTTTTTAAATGAACACAATTGGTCGATATTCGGCTTTCTTGACATCAATTCTTTATCTAGTTTTCAGGGTATGAATTTTATACGAAAATATAAAAAAAGCCTTGAAAAATTATATCTACGCGATATAATAATACTTGTCCTTTAAAAGAGACAAGAAATAGTCTGGTGATAATGGCGAAGAGGTCACACCCGTTCCCATGCCGAACACGGAAGTTAAGCTCTTCAGCGCCGATGGTAGTTGGGGGATCTCCCCCTGTGAGAGTAGGACGTCGCCAGGCTTTATATTTTGGAGGATTAGCTCAGCTGGGAGAGCATCTGCCTTACAAGCAGAGGGTCGGCGGTTCGATCCCGTCATCCTCCACCAAGTTTTTTTACGCAAGTAAAATAAACTACAGAAAATTGCGTAAGCAAAATATCTCTCCATACTTTCTTTAAAAATTGTTTGATAATCATATATGCCGGTGTAGCTCAACTGGTAGAGCAACTGACTTGTAATCAGTAGGTTGGGGGTTCAAGTCCTCTTGCCGGCACCATTTTGGTTCTAAATATCATCTTTTCAGATGAGCCATTAGCTCAGTTGGTAGAGCATCTGACTTTTAATCAGAGGGTCGAAGGTTCGAATCCTTCATGGCTCACCAAAGATTTTTGCGTAGCAAAATATCTTTCCATTTATATCATGCGGGTGTGGCGGAATTGGCAGACGCACCAGACTTAGGATCTGGCGCCGCAAGGCGTGGGGGTTCAAGTCCCTTCACCCGCACCATTTTTTGCGGAAGTAGTTCAGTGGTAGAACACCACCTTGCCAAGGTGGGGGTCGCGGGTTCGAATCCCGTCTTCCGCTCCAGAAGATTTTGCCGGGGTGGCGGAACTGGCAGACGCACAGGACTTAAAATCCTGCGGTAGGTGACTACCGTACCGGTTCGATTCCGGTCCTCGGCACCAAGTTTTTTTGCGAGAGCAAAATAAACTTCATTGGTTTGCGTAAGCAAAATATCTTTCCTTAACTTGCGATTGTCAGTAAGGAAAGAACAATATAATCATTTAGCGCCCGTAGCTCAATTGGATAGAGCGTTTGACTACGGATCAAAAGGTTAGGGGTTCGACTCCTCTCGGGCGCGCCATATTATCGGGAAGTAGCTCAGCTTGGTAGAGCACTTGGTTTGGGACCAAGGGGTCGCAGGTTCGAATCCTGTCTTCCCGACCACTTCTTTGGGGCCTTAGCTCAGCTGGGAGAGCGCCTGCTTTGCACGCAGGAGGTCAGCGGTTCGATCCCGCTAGGCTCCACCAAGTTTTTTTGCACCAGCAAAATAATCTTCATCGGTTTTTTTGCGAAAGCAAAATAAACGTCATTGATATTTGAGAGATCCATCTATCAATTAATTTGATATTAAATGTATCTTGGCGGTGTAGCTCAGCTGGCTAGAGCGTACGGTTCATACCCGTGAGGTCGGGGGTTCGATCCCCTCCGCCGCTACCAAAAGGGACCTTTAGCTCAGTTGGTTAGAGCAGACGGCTCATAACCGTCCGGTCGTAGGTTCGAGTCCTACAAGGTCCACCAAGTACCATTTCATTACGGAGGAATACCCAAGTCCGGCTGAAGGGATCGGTCTTGAAAACCGACAGGGGTGTAACAGCCCGCGGGGGTTCGAATCCCCCTTCCTCCTCCATATTTACTTTAATGGGAATTTCATTTTTATCGTCGCGGGGTGGAGCAGTTCGGTAGCTCGTCGGGCTCATAACCCGAAGGTCGCAGGTTCAAATCCTGTCCCCGCAATACCATTTTTGACTCAGGATAGGATAATCCTTGATGAGTCACGCATGGATAGTTATTTTGACTAACGTCAAGGTAATGAAACCTATTTTGCTTACGCAAATAATGAAAGTTATTTTGACTAACGTCAAAAAACTCTGGTCCGGTAGTTCAGTTGGTTAGAATGCCTGCCTGTCACGCAGGAGGTCGCGGGTTCGAGTCCCGTCCGGACCGCCATTTTCTTTTTGTAAGATTATGGTTCATAATTAAATATTATACTCTAAGTAAGGCTCAGTAGCTCAGTTGGTAGAGCAATGGACTGAAAATCCATGTGTCGGCGGTTCGATTCCGTCCTGAGCCACCATTTTTTATTTGAAGACATTATGGCGGTTGTGGCGAAGTGGTTAACGCACCTGATTGTGGTTCAGGCATTCGTGGGTTCGATTCCCATCAGTCGCCCCATATCTTCTTATATAAATAGTGCGGGTGTAGTTTAGTGGTAAAACCTCAGCCTTCCAAGCTGATGATGAGGGTTCGATTCCCTTCACCCGCTCCAATTATTTTTGGGCCTATAGCTCAGCTGGTTAGAGCGCACGCCTGATAAGCGTGAGGTCGGTGGTTCGAGTCCACTTAGGCCCACCATTTCATTATTCCGCAGTAGCTCAGTGGTAGAGCTATCGGCTGTTAACCGATCGGTCGCAAGTTCGAATCTTGCCTGCGGAGCCAATAATATGGGGAAGTACTCAAGTGGCTGAAGAGGCGCCCCTGCTAAGGGTGTAGGTCGGGCAACCGGCGCGAGGGTTCAAATCCCTCCTTCTCCGCCATATTATGGCCCATTGGTCAAGCGGTTAAGACACCGCCCTTTCACGGCGGTAACACGGGTTCGAATCCCGTATGGGTCATCTAAAAAAAGACTATCATTTTTGATAGTCTTTTTTTGTTGTACAAAGTAAAATTGGTGGTCATTTTATTAAAAATAAATTAAAAACATGACTTAATGAAGCGATTTAATTGAGTATGGAGCCAGATCGGGATTAAAATAAGCGGTTTTACATGAGAAAGCATGCTTCTACTTCTGTACGAGGGATATATTATCGACTATGACCACTTTATTATCGACTTTCCACCATATATTATCGACTTTGGCCACTTTATTATCGACTTTCCAACATTTATTATCAACTTCTACACTCTTCTTATTAGCTCGAATTTTTCAATACGATAATCGCAAGATGTGAGGGGATATTCAGTCAGTGATCATCGAAGAATAAAAGGCATCAACCACCTCTTAATCTCCCCATTAATCTTCTCAAAGTATTGAATAGCCCCCTACCTCCTCCAAAGATTACACTATGCATGATTCCTCCTTTATTGTCCCATAAAACAGGGTTTATCCACCCTAAACAAGCAACCGCCAGATTTTTCATCCATTCCTAATCACTCCTCAATTCGACATCGCCATCAATCTCACAACCAGCCAAAAACGATACAAAATACCGGAATCCTTCTGCATTTCCCGAAAATTTCACTTTTTTAATAAAAAAACTTTCGACAAATTTCGCTATGAATTCAACATGTTTCCCCTATGTTCTTCCAATGTAAACCTTACCATTTAGTAAGACTTTCCAAAAGCGAACCATATTATCATTAGTATGTAGGAAATTGTCGTAATTGAGCGACGATAATAAAGAGGATTTTGATGAAGTTGAAAGAAAGTAGTAAGTAGATTGAAAAAATGTAGGTGAGTTGATGAACGCAATGACCATATCAGATTATGATGTTTTTTTGTTTCATGAGGGAAATTTGCAGCAGGCCTATCAGTTTATGGGTTCTCATGTGAGAAGAGATTCCACTGGGACCTATACAGAATTTTGCGTTTGGGCACCGAAAGCAAGACATGTTTCATTGGTTGGATCGTTTAATCATTGGAATGGAGCCGGGTATGAACTTACACGGCGGAATAACGAAGGTTTATGGACAATTCGCATTGATGGGGATCTATCGGGTGAAACGTATAAGTACGAGATTACCACTCTATCAGGGTTGAAGAAACTGAAGGCGGATCCATATGGGTTTGCATCTGAGAAGCGTCCAAATACTGCAAGCGTGGTGTATGAGCTGCAGGGATTTTCTTGGGAGGATGAGAAGTGGCTGGAGGATCGAGCCAGTTCGACGGTCTATGACAAGCCTATGGCGATTTATGAAGTGCATTTGGGCACATGGAAGAAGAAAGCGGGTAAGTTTCTTTCTTATAAGGAATTAGCTCAGCAATTAATTCCTCATGTGAAAGAACAAGGATTTACACATATTGAGTTGCTGCCTGTCACGGAGCATCCGTTTGATCGTTCTTGGGGGTATCAGGGTACTGGTTATTATTCTCCGACTAGTCGCTACGGCTCACCTCATGAATTGATGGCGTTCGTGAATGAATGTCATTTACATAATATTGGCGTGATTCTGGATTGGGTCCCTGGTCATTTTTGTAAAGATGCCCACGGATTATATGAATTTGATGGTTCGTTTGCTTATGAGTATGGAGAGGAACGGGACCGGGAGAATTATACGTGGGGCACGGCAAATTTTGATTTAGGTAAGGGGGAAGTTAGAAGCTTCCTGATTTCGAATGCACGTTTCTGGATGGATCTGTATCATATTGATGGTTTCCGGATTGATGCGGTGGCCAATATTATTTACTGGGCAAACCAGGGAGAGCTTGCTCCTAATGAGGGAGCCTTACAGTTTCTAAAAAACTTGAATAAGGCCGTTTTTGAGTATGACTCTTCGATTTTGATGATAGCAGAGGATTCTACAGACTGGCCTCAGGTGACATCCCCTGTCCATTATGGAGGACTGGGCTTTAATTATAAGTGGAATATGGGATGGATGAATGACGTCCTTAAATATATGGAAACAGATACGTCTGAAAGAAGGCATGTACATTCTCTTATAACATTTTCATTGTTATATGCGTATTCAGAGAATTATGTGCTTCCGTTTTCCCATGACGAGGTGGTCCATGGGAAGAAGTCATTATTGAATAAAATGCCCGGTGATTACTGGCAGAAATTCGCTCAATTCCGGCTGCTTCTAAGCTATATGATGGCTCATCCAGGGAAAAAGCTTCTGTTTATGGGAAGTGAACTTGCCCCGTTTTCAGAGTGGAAGGATTTAGAAGAATTAGATTGGCATTTATTGGATTACGATTTTCATCACAAATTCAATTCATATTTTAAAGAACTTATGCATTTATATAAAGGTGCTGAACCATTATTCCAAATGGATCATCGTTCAGAAGGATTTGAATGGGTGGATGTGGATAATAGAGAGCAGCAGATTTTCTCTTTTATCAGAAATGGGAAAGAGAAGGGAGATCATCTTGTAGTGATCTGTAATTTCAGCCCTCATGTGTACCACCAGTATAAGGTGGGTGTGAATAAGGTTTCTTCTTATGAAGAAATTTGGAATAGCGATGATGAACGATTTGGGGGTTCTCATCAGGTGAATCCAATTCCTCTTGTTGTGCACAATGACTCGTATCATGGAAGAGATGGATATGTGGAAATGACGATTCCACCATACGCAGCCGTTTATTTAAAACCAATAGATTGAAAGGGGAGAGAAGGATGGGAAAAGGTAGATGTGTAGCGATGTTATTAGCAGGTGGAAAAGGGAGTCGGTTAAGCTCATTGACAAAGAGCCTAGCAAAACCAGCTGTACCGTTTGGAGGGAAATACCGCATTATTGATTTCACATTGAGCAATTGTACGAACTCAGGGATTGACACGGTGGGTGTTCTTACTCAGTACCAACCATTAGTACTGAATTCTTATATCGGGATTGGAAGTGCATGGGATCTTGATCGTAAAAATGGTGGAGTGACCGTACTGCCGCCTTATGCGGAATCATCCGAGATGCGCTGGTATACGGGAACGGCCAGTGCAATCTATCAAAATATGAACTATCTTGAGCAATATGATCCTGAATATGTATTGATTCTATCGGGAGATCACATTTACAAGATGGACTACAGCAAAATGCTGGATTTTCACATTGAGAAGAAAGCAGACGTCTCGATTTCTGTCATTGAAGTAGGCTGGGATGAGGCAAGCAGGTTTGGTCTTATGAACACAAATGAGGAAATGAGAATCACAGAGTTCGAGGAAAAACCGGCTTTTCCTAAGAGTAATCTAGCTTCGATGGGTATCTATATTTTCAATTATTCAGTGCTTAAGGATTACTTGGAGATGGATGAGCGTAATCCCGATTCCAGCCATGACTTTGGGAAGGATGTTATCCCTTTGTTGCTTGATGAGAAGAAAAAACTGATGGCTTATCCGTTTAAAGGGTACTGGAAAGATGTTGGAACGGTTAAGAGCCTATGGGAAGCCAATATGGACTTGATTGATGAGGAAAATGAGCTGAATCTGTTCGATCACGACTGGAGAGTGTATTCGGTTAATCCAAATGAGCCGCCTCAATATATTTCTGAAGAAGCCTCTGTGGAGGGATCTCTTGTGAACGAAGGATGTACGATTGAAGGTACCATCCGCAAATCCGTCCTGTTTCAAGGAACCACAGTGAAAAAGGGGGCGCATGTCAGTCGCTCAGTCATTATGCCGGATGCTGTCATTGGGGAAAACGCCTATATCGAGCAGGCGATCGTGCCGTCGAATGTCAAGGTTCCGAGCGGCCTATGCATCATGCCGGAAGAAGGATCGGATGAAATCATTTTGGTTACGGAATCATTCATTGAAACACTACTGGAACAAGAAAGAGTGTAAGGGTTGAAGACCACATTACAACATAAGAGGAGGAAGTGTTTTGAAAAATACTATGCTTGGAGTTATTGATGCTACTAGTTACTATGATTCGTTAGAGGATTTACTGTTACATCGTTCATTAGCTGCCCTTCCAATTGCGGGCAGATACCGCCTGATCGACTTTGTACTTTCCAATATGGTGAATTCGGATATTGGTTCCGTTGCGATCTTCCCTAAGTTTCAATACCGTTCCCTTATGGATCATCTTGGATCGGGGAAGAACTGGGATCTGAACCGAAAGCGTGATGGGTTGTTTTTCTTCCCGGCACCAGGCCTGGAAGCAAGTGAAGAGGGTGTGGGGTCATTTAATCACTTCGCTCATCACCTGGACTATTTTAAGCGAAGTACACAGGAGTACGCATTGATCAGCAATTGCTTTACGTTATGTAATATTGACTACCAACCGGTCCTGCAACGCCATATGCGAATCGGCTGTGATATAACGGACATGCGTCATAACGGAAACTCTTTAGACATGTACTTGGTGAAAACGAATACACTCATTGATTTGATCCAGAAACGACGTGAAACAGGCTATACATGTATGCAGGATGTCGTGGAGGATATGGATAGCGGTTATAAGGTGTGCGGCTATGAGCATGATGGATTTGTTCAAACGATTGATTGCATTGAAGAGTACTATGATGCCAGCATGAAGCTAATGAACTTATCTTATTGGAAAGAGCTGTTCAAGAAAGATATGCCAATCTATACAAAGGTGAAGGATGAGCCGCCGACACGCTACACATCAGCAGCAAGTGTGAAAAATAGCATCATCGCCAATGGTTGCTTCATTGAAGGCCAAGTGAAGAATTCTACGATGTTCAGAGCGGTGAAGGTTGGAAAAAATACAACGATTTCGAGCAGCATCATTATGCAGAAGAGCCAAATTGGAGATAACTGTGTACTAGAGAATGTGATCTTGGATAAAGATGTGAAAATTGAGGATGGCGTAAAGCTTATCGGAGATCCAAATAACCCAATAGTCATTCGCAAAGGGATGATTCAAGGAGCGCTGATGAATTCGTGAAAGTGTTATTTGTAGTATCCGAGTGTGTCCCTTTCATTAAATCTGGAGGCTTAGCGGACGTTGCAGGAGCCCTGCCTAAGGAGTTAAGGAGTTTAGGGACGGATGTCAGGGTGATTCTGCCTAAATACGGTGGAATCCCTCAGGAGTTTCGTACGAAAATGAAACGAAAGAAAGAGTTTTTCGTGTCAGTTGGCTGGCGAAATCAGTATTGTGGAATTGAAGAGTACAATGAAAATGGAGTAACGTATTATTTTGTCGACAATGAATACTATTTTAATCGGGATCGTCTATACGGATATTTTGATGACGGGGAGCGATTCGCGTACTTTACAAGAGCCGTATTGGAAAGTATCGCTGTCCTCGATTTTTACCCTGATGTGATTCACTGTCATGATTGGCACACAGGCATGGTTCCGTTCTTGTTGAGAAGCGAGTATCAGGAGAGACCCGGCTATTCCTTTATCCGTAGCGTGTTCACCATTCATAATCTGCAATTTCAAGGGATTTATCCTAAACAGGTGATGACTGACTTGTTAGACATCCCTGAGAGGTATTTTCATCATGAATACCTCGAGTTTTATGGAAACATCAATTTCATGAAAGGGGCACTCATTTCTTCGGATTTTGTCACAACTGTGAGTCCTACATATAAAGAAGAAATCCTCACGCCTTACTATGGAGAAAAGCTTCATAATATCCTGGGTCAACGATACAACCAATTATTGGGTATCCTAAATGGAATCGACGATGAAGTGTACAATCCGGATGAGGGAGAGTTTCCTTATTTCAGCGGCAACCTTCATGGGAAGAAGCAGGCAAAGCGCCATCTGCAAAAAAGCCTCGGGCTCGAGGAGAATGAAGGAATCCCTCTTGTATCCATCATTTCAAGGTTAACGAATCAAAAAGGGCTTGAGCTGGTCAGGGGAGTCTTTCATGAAATGATCCAGGAAAATGTTCAGTTTGTCCTGTTGGGAACAGGGGATTGGGAGTTTGAACAGTTCTTCAGGGAGATGGAATGGACGTATCCGGATAAGGTCAGAGTGCAAATCGGATTTAATGAGGAACTGGCAAAACAGATCTATTCTGCCAGTGATTTGTTCCTGATGCCTTCTAAGTTCGAACCGTGCGGACTGGGTCAATTAATTGCCATGAGATATGGAGCCCTTCCGCTTGTCCGGGAAACAGGCGGATTGAACGATACGGTTGAATCCTATAATGAAGAAACGAAGACAGGGAACGGTTTTTCGTTTAAGAACTTTAATGCTCACGATATGCTCTACACTTATCGAAGAGCTCTATCGTATTTCTACGAAGATCCGGAAACATGGAATCATATTGTACGAACCGCAATGAATAAAGATTATAGTTGGGCCCAATCGGCCTTTAAGTATAATCAACTATATGCTGACCTGGTATCAAGGAGTGAAAGCCATGTTTTCTGATCCAATTGAATTTAAAGAAATGTTTCTGAAGAAGCTTGAAATGATGTATGGAAAGACGTTTCCTGAATCCACCAGTCAGGATCAGTTTTTTACATTAGGTCATCTTATACGGGAATACATCTCGATGAACTGGATTCATACGAATGAGCAGTACCGGTTCAGTAAACAAAAGCAGGTGTATTACTTATCGATTGAATTCCTCCTCGGACGCCTGCTTCGCCAGAACCTGATGAATTTAGGAATCTACGATATTGTGGATAAGGGATTGAAGGACCTGGGAATAGACCTTGCTGAAATGGAAGAGGTTGAGCACGATGCGGGACTCGGAAACGGTGGTCTGGGTCGCTTGGCTGCATGTTTCCTGGACTCCTTGGCGTCTCTTAATTTACCTGGTCATGGCTATGGGATTCGTTACAAGCATGGATTGTTTGAACAAAAGATTGTCAACGGTTTTCAGATGGAGCTTCCGGAGCAGTGGCTGCGTCATGGACATGTATGGGAAGTTCGAAAGTCAGATCTTACCGTCGAAGTGCCTTTCTGGGGTAAGGTCGAATCTTATACGGACAGTGATGTATTGAAGTTTCGACATGTGGATGCAGAAGTTGTAGCGGCCGTACCTTATGATATGCCTGTGGTGGGATTTGAGACGTCGACGGTCAATACTCTTCGTTTATGGAGTGCTGAGCCCGCTGCCTATAAAGCCGGGAAAGATATGATGAAATACAAGCGTGATACGGAAGCAATCACCGAATTTCTTTATCCTGACGATACCCATGAAGAAGGGAAAATCCTGCGACTGAAACAGCAATATTTCTTGGTATCGGCAAGCATCCGTTCTATACTTGATTCCTACCTGTATCGGAATGGGGATCTGAAGGAGCTTCATGAAAACATTTCAATCCATATCAATGATACTCATCCGGTTCTCGCGATTCCAGAACTGATGAGGGTCCTTCTTGATGAGTATTCCTTTGAATGGGAAGAAGCGTGGGAAATCACGACGAATACATTTGCCTATACGAACCATACGACTCTCTCAGAAGCATTGGAGAGATGGCCGATTCGTATTTTCCAACCCCTGCTGCCCCGCATCCATATGATCGTGAATGAAATCAATGAGCGATTCTGTCAGGAATTGTGGAAGGAGTATCCTGGTGATTGGAAGCGGATAGAGGATATGGCGATCATCTCCCATGATGAAGTGAAAATGGCTCATCTGGCGATTGTAGGAAGCTTTAGTGTGAATGGAGTGGCAAAGATTCATACTGAAATCTTAAAGCTAAGAGAAATGAACTTATTCTATCAATATTATCCTGATAAATTTAATAGTAAGACGAATGGCATTACACATAGAAGATGGCTATTGAATAGCAACCCGTCACTGGCGAATCTGATATCGTCTTCCATCGGGGATGGGTGGATTAAAGATCCCGGTAAGTTAGCGGACTTGAAAGAGTATCATCATGATACGGCGTTTCTTAAGGACCTGTATGATGTAAAACAGGAAAATAAACGGAAGCTTGCAGATCGAATATTTGAAAGTAATGGAATCGTCGTCGATCCTACTTCGATATTTGATATTCAAGTGAAGCGGCTACATGCGTATAAGCGCCAGCTGATGAATGTTTTACACATTCTTCACCTCTATAATCGCTGTGTGGAAGATCCAAGCTTTGATTTTCATCCGCGAACGTTCATTTTTGGAGCAAAAGCATCCCCGGGTTACTACTATGCGAAGAAAATCATTAAGTTGATTCACTCTGTAGCGGATCTGGTGAATGACCACCCACTTGTAAAAGGGAGAATTAAAGTCGTCTTCCTGGAAAATTACCGGGTATCATTAGCGGAAGAAATCATTCCCGCAGCTGATTTGTCTGAACAGATTTCAACAGCCAGCAAAGAAGCCTCCGGTACAGGAAATATGAAGTTCATGATGAACGGAGCCTTGACCATCGGAACATTGGACGGGGCGAATATTGAGATTCTTGAGCAAGTAGGAAAAGAGAATATCTTTATATTTGGTTTAACGGCTGATGAAGTGATGAAATATCAGCATCACGGTGGATATTATGCAATGGAGTATTTTCACTATGATGCCCGCATCAAGAGGGTGTTGAATCAATTGATTGACGATACACTTCCCGATGCAGGTGACCATTTTGAAACCATTTATGATTCCTTACTAACCGAGAACGATCAATTCTTTGTTCTGAGGGATTTCGACTCCTATGTCAGGGCTCATGAACAAGCAGGAAAAGCGTATGAAAATAAAGAGCATTGGTCACGAATGTGCTTGCAGAACATTGCGGGCTCCGGCTATTTCTCGAGTGACCGGACGATTGAGCAGTATGCGAAAGACATATGGGGCATTGCACAGGGCAGTTTAATAAAGTAGGAAAAAGCTTGGGGAAAGTTCCCCAAGCTTTTTAAATTATTTCTTCTTCTTTTCAGAAATATAACTGTCGCCATCTTTATACGGTATGTTACCCAATGTGGATTCCATATTGTTCTCATCCAGCATATCCTCGTATTCTTCATGGGTTTTCGAAGGATAAGCCTTACGATTGGAGCCTTCCATGTCGGTTCCGACAAAAGATTCGAAATCCTCGGTAAATCCTTCTGATGTGTCTTCATCCTGATACAATTCCGAATAGTCTTCATAATCACCTTCGAAGTCAGAAGGTGTTTCGGATGTACCGAAGCGGCCTACTTCCTGAAAGCTGTCTTGATCATCCCGGACATTTCCTTCGGTTTCGTGCCTGAATTCATTATCAACAGGCGGCTGCAGTACTTCTTCCTCTACTGGTCTATCCTGGGGTGTCGATTGTTCCGGTGAATGGTCTTTACAATAAAGTGTCGTCGGAATGACTTCCAAACGCTCATAAGGAATTTCCTGACCACATTCCCTACATTGTCCATACGTTCCTTGTTCGATCGCCTGCAGGGCATTGTGAATTTTATTTAGTTCCAGTTTGGCGTGATCATCTATGGCGAAATCCTTCTCCCGTTCATATAATTCTGTTCCCATGTCTGCAGGATGATTATCGTAAAGGGAGAGTTCACCTGAGTTATCACGTTCATTTGTATGGTGAAGATTATCTAAATCCTGATGTAAATGTTCTTGTAACTGTTTTTCCTGTTGAACCAATTCTTGTTTTAGTGTCTGTTTTTGGCTGTCTGTTAACAATTTCTTCACATCCTTCATTATGTTCGCTTAAATAATGTACTAACCATACTTTATCCGAAAGTGGGGTTATTAAAACATAAAAAAAAGAGTCGTCCCTAAATGGAGGGTCGACTCACGTTTTTTTACAGCATATATGCAAGTAATAGTCCAATGGATAGCAGGAATCCAAAGATGGTGTTTGTTTGTGCGGTGGCTTTCATGGCGGGCATCATTTCGATCGGCTGTGATTTTCCGATGAATCCTGTCGTGGCCTTGACGGCTTTCGGGACACTAAGAAAGGCAACGAATAGCCAAGGTGATGAAACGCCGGCAAGGACCAGCCCGATAATCCAGCCATAGGATACGACAAACATGCCCCCCAAAAGGATGATCGCTCCTTTTCTTCCTAAAAGAATGGCGATTGTTTTTCGACCGTTTTCTTTATCACCGTCCAGGTCGCGGATGTTGTTTGCCAGCAGTATGGCGCCGACCAAAATGGATACGGGAACGGATAATAGGATGCTGTCCCCATTGATATATCCAGTCTGAATGTAAAACGATATGAGAATGATCACAAGTCCCATAAAGAACCCTGCGACGATCTCTCCGAAAGGCGTGTAAGCAATTGGCATAGGTCCTCCAGTATAAAAGTACCCCGCTGCCATGCACACTATACCTATGAGTGCCAGCCACCATGTGCTGTTAAGACAAATATAAATTCCTAATAAAAGTGCAATTCCGTACAATGAAAAGGCCAGGTTTATGACCGTGGAGGGTTTGACCCCGTTCCGGACGATTGCTCCTCCGATACCGACAGAATGCTCTGTATCAAGGCCTCGCTTATAGTCATAATACTCGTTGAACATATTGGTAGCAGCCTGGATAAGCAAACATGCAATAAGCATGGATGAAAATAATGATACGCTTACCGTAGTAAATTGCAGTGCAAGAACGGTACCTAATAAAACAGGTACAAATGCTGCTGTTAGAGTGTGTGGCCTTGTAAGCTGCCACCAGATTTTCCACCCTTTATCTGATTCCAAAACATTGGATACTTGTTGTTCCATCATACTCTCTCCCTTACGCAATAAGGAATTTTCAGAAAACATTACAATTCCTTTACAGATTAAAGTGTAGGTAAAGCGAGTGGGACTGTCAATCATTTTCTGAAAATCCGTGAAGGTGCTATTTTCCAGTAATTGAGTACTTTTACAACGCTTTTGGTTTCTCAAAAGGGGAAAAAGGGTTTATTATATATAATAAGGATAAAAATTGTATCATGTCTTAAACTTCGTTGACACACCTTGAAGACAGGTGTATCTTAAAATAAGTTTGAATATCGTACGTGATTTTGTTTGGGGGAATTCAATTGGTTACCATTCATAAAACCAAAATTGAAAAAGCATATGATACAGCCAAAATGAAGGCTAAACAAATACATCACCCCGTCCTTCTCAGCATAGTGGAGGAAGTAGATGCAGTGGATCCTCTTTCTTTTTATTATGGAGGAAGCTCTTTTACCGGAGAGCGTTTTTTATGGAAGGACCGTGATCATACCATCTCGGTGGTAGGGCTTGGAGCAGCTCATATCATGTCTGCAAATGATATAAATGACCGATTTTATACGGTTGAGAAAGAGTGGAAGCGCTTAATTGAAGAGTCAGTGATTGTGACCGGGGAAGAATGGACAGGCACAGGACCTTTGTTATTCGGGGGCTTTAGCTTTGATCCGCTTAATGACATCGGAGAAGAGTGGGAGCAATTCTCGAACGGTACGTTTCAATTACCGAAGTTTATGCTGACAAAGCCGGGGAAAACCAATTATTTAACGATGAATTTCATTTGTCATCCGGAAGAGTCGGAAGAAAGCTTATTCCATGACCTTATCAGGATCAAAGAAGAGCTTCTTGAAAACGCGGGGATGCCCATTATACCTGAACAGCCCCGATGGCTGCAAAATAGGGATATGAAGCCTCAAGAATGGAAGGATTCTGTTCAAAATGTGGTGAATCGTTTAAAACAGGGTGAGATGGATAAGGTAGTGCTTGCCAGAAAATGTGAAGTGGCATTTGAAACGAAAGTGTCATCTGACTTTGTATTGGATAATTTGTGGAAGCAGCAGCCGGATAGCTTTGTTTTCAGTTTTGAAAGGAAAGAAAGCTGTTTTATTGGAGCCACACCTGAACGACTTGTCAAGAAAACAGGAGATGATGTTCTTTCCACCTGTTTAGCAGGATCCATCGCACGCGGGGATACGCTGGAAAACGACGAGAAACTGGGAACGGAGCTCCTCCTGGATGAGAAGAACCGTTACGAGCATCAGCTTGTTGTTGAGAGCATCCATGAGGCTCTTGCACCTTACTGTGAGTCGTTGACGATTCCATCATCGCCTCAATTGATGAAACTGAAAGACATTCAGCATTTATATACTCCTGTCATCGGGCAGGCTTCTGAACATACATCCCTTTTGGAATTGGTGGGGAAATTACACCCGACTCCTGCATTAGGTGGAGTTCCGAGGGATAAAGCATTGCATGTAATCAGGGAAGAGGAAGAGATGGATCGCGGATTATATGCAGGTCCCGTAGGCTGGATCGATGCCTATGGAAATGGTGAGTATGCCGTTGCCCTTCGATCTGGTCTCCTTCAGGGAGAGAAGGCCTATTTATATGCAGGGTGTGGAATTGTGGCGGATTCCGAACCTGAAAGTGAATTTAAAGAAACTCAAATGAAATTTCGACCGATGCTAAGAGCATTAGGGGGAAACATAAATGATTGATGAACATCAGCAGAAGTTAACTCATTATTTAGCGGCATTTATTGAAGAAATGGTTGGAAATGGAGTAGACGAAGTAGTCATTAGCCCTGGCTCCCGTTCTACTCCTTTGGCGTTGTTATTCGCCCATCATCCTGATGTGAAAACATATATTAATGTAGATGAACGTTCGGCTGCTTTCTTTGCTCTAGGGGTTGCGAAGGCAAAGAAAAAGCCGGTCGCCATACTCTGTACATCCGGAACGGCAGCAGCCAATTATTATCCGGCGATTATTGAAGCACGCTACGCAAAAGTGCCATTGATCGTGCTGACGGCTGATCGTCCCCATGAGCTGAGGGAGGTAGGTGCCCCGCAAGCGATTGATCAGCTGGATCTATATGGGAAACATGTAAAATGGACAGTGGATATGGCACTGCCGGAAAATAGTCCGTCCATGCTTGAATATGCAAGATCTTCAGCATCAAGAGGAATAGGACTTTCTTTAGGAGTACCCAAAGGACCCGTCCACTTTAATTTTCCATTTAGGGAACCGTTAATTCCTGATTTAAAGAACGTTTCTTATTCAACAGGTTCACAGGTGAAAAGGGTCCTTCACGGAGAAAGGAGCCTGTCGCCCTCTGTCTCACAGGAGCTGCAGGGGATTCTCGGAAATAAAGAGAGAGGTCTGATTATTTGCGGACCGGGGCTGAATAGTGCTTCGATTGACTCCATCGTTGCCTTTAGTGAGCAATTCGGTTTTCCAATCGCAGCGGACCCCCTTTCCCAAATGAGGAGCGGCTCTCATTCGAAAGCACATATTATCGATACCTATGATACGTTCCTGAAGATTGATGAAGTGAAGGAGAGCCTGCATCCTGAAATCGTGATTCGTTTCGGAGCCATGCCTGTTTCAAAGCCTCTCACGTTGTTTCTGAAAAGCCTTTCTGACATTCCAATTTGGATCGTGAGTCCGGGGGAAGAGTGGCAGGATCCCATTGCCAAAGGAACGGAATACATCTATTGTGATGAGGGCCTATTCTGTCAAAGCATGATCAATGAAGCAAATCGCGATGGTTCATATGATTGGATCAATCACTGGAAGAATGTGAATCATTCCACAAAGGAACTGCTTCTAAAAGGTCATCTGTCGTGGGATGAAGGAATGGCAGTGAGTGAACTTATTCAACACCTGCCTGAAAAGTCGAATGTATTTGTCAGTAACAGCATGCCGATTCGGGACATGGATACCTTTTTCTTTAGTAATAATCGGTCCATCGGTATCTATGCCAATCGGGGAGCGAACGGAATTGACGGCGTGGTGTCGACAGCACTTGGAATGAGCACCTGCTCAGATTCCATGTATCTTCTGATTGGGGATCTTGCTTTCTTCCACGATTTAAACGGCCTCCTCATTGGGAAAAAATATAAGCTGAATCTGACCATAGTGGTCCTGAATAATAATGGTGGGGGAATCTTTTCCTACCTTCCGCAAGCGAGTGAAGGTGAACACTTTGAAGATCTGTTCGGCACGCCGATGGATCTGGATTTCTCTCATGCTGCCAGGCTTTACGAAGCCGGTTATTTCCGGGTGGAATCAGAAGAAGAATTTGCTCTTGCTATATCGGAAGCACAGCACAGAAATGGCTTAAAAATCATTGAAGTCATGACGAACCGCGAAGAAAATGTAGCAAATCATCGCAATTTGTGGAATTTTGTTTCCCGGGAAATGGTGAAGAAATTTAAGGGTGACGTTCATTGATCCTTCAAGTGAATGATATCCGTTATTTTGTAGAAGTTAAAGGAGAAGGAGATCCTTTGGTTTTTCTTCATGGTTTTACCGGGGATACGACGACATGGTCACGAATCACCGATCAGTTATCTACCAGGTATAGGTGCATAAGCATTGATTTGATTGGTCATGGCCGTACAGAATCACCTGAAGATCCATCAAGATATACAATGGATCATGTATCGAATGATCTTGATTCCATTTTGTCTGCACTTGAAGCAGACCAGGCAATCTTGATCGGCTATTCCATGGGAGGTCGGACGGCCCTTCACTTCGCCATGAGGTATCCTCAAAAGGTGAAGACTTTGATTCTTGAAAGTGCCTCTCCCGGATTGAAAAAGAGTGAAGAAAGAGTGGAACGGCGGAAAAAAGATCATGCGTTAGCCGACAGGATCATGAGAGAAGGAATGGAAGCCTTTGTCGACTTTTGGGAAGAGATCCCCTTGTTTGCTACTCAAAAAAGACTTACTGATGAAGAGCGTGCCGAGATTCGGAAGCAGCGCCTGGGTCAGTCCCCTTTGGGATTATCCAATAGCTTGAAAGGAATGGGAACAGGGGCTCAAGATTCTTGGTGGGACCAGCTTTGGGAGCTCTCCTGTCCAGTCTATTTACTAGTCGGAGAACTGGACCAGAAGTTTGTTCATATTGCAGAAAAAATGAAAAAACTTAATCCGGACTTTCAAATCATGACATTTCCTAACACAGGTCATGCAATTCATGTGGAAGAACCGCGAAAGTTTGGTACAATAATAGAGAATCTATTGTTTACTACATAAAGGAGGAAGAAACCAATGGCTTTTGAATGGGTTTCAGAAAGAAACTACGAAGATATTTTGTACGAAACATATAATGGAATCGCAAAAATCACGATCAATCGACCAGAAGTACGCAACGCATTTCGTCCTAAAACGGTAATGGAATTAATTGATGCATTTGCCTATGCACGTGACGATTCCAAGGTTGGAGTTATTGTCCTGACAGGTGCTGGAGAAAAGGCATTCTGTTCTGGTGGAGACCAAAGAGTCCGCGGACATGGCGGATATGTAGGGGAAGACGAAATTCCACGTCTGAACGTATTGGACTTACAACGCTTAATCCGTGTAATTCCTAAACCGGTCATTGCGATGGTAGCAGGATACGCAATCGGTGGCGGACATGTACTACACGTTGTGTGTGACCTGACGATCGCTGCTGACAATGCAATCTTCGGACAAACGGGTCCTAAGGTAGGAAGCTTTGACGCTGGATACGGTGCCGGTTATCTTGCCCGCATCATCGGACATAAGAAAGCAAAGGAAATCTGGTACCTGTGCCGTCAATACAATGCACAAGAAGCGCTTGAAATGGGACTGGTCAATACAGTTGTTCCTTATGAGCAGCTTGAAGCAGAAACGGTTCAATGGGCATCAGAAATGCTTGAGAACAGTCCTACTGCCCTTCGTTTCTTAAAGGCATCATTCAACGCGGATACAGATGGATTGGCGGGTCTGCAACAGCTTGCAGGTGACGCTACACTTCTTTACTACACAACAGATGAAGCCAAGGAAGGTCGAGACGCATTTAAAGAAAAGCGTAAACCGGACTTTGGACAATTCCCTCGTTTCCCTTGATCTAAGGTGGCCTGATGAATCTTTATGGATTCGTCGGGCTTTTTTAAATGAAGTATTTAAAGCACACACAAGAAAGGAATGGAGAATGACAGGATGACAACACAGCAATTGCCTAACTGGCTAAAACAAAGAGCGTTCTTAACCCCTGATCGGATGGCAATAAGTAATGGTGATGTGGAATATACCTTCGGAGAGCTCTGGGAAAAAGCAATTCACATCGGTGAGCAGCTTCATACCATAGTGAAATCTTCTGCACATCCTTTTGTGGGACTCATGATTAAAAATAAAGTGGAATCTGTGTTGGTCGTTCATGCCATTCAACAGCTCGGATTCACGACTGTACTATTAAATAACAAACTAAGTTCCAAGGAATTATCTTTTCAAATACAGGATATGGAGTTATCGACGGTCATTTATGACGATGAGTTTGAGGGGAAGCTGTCTTTTTTAGGGGAACACGTTAATGGGATCTCATTCTCTCAATTGCTGCAAACAGCCCCTACAAGCTTTAAAGTAAAGGATTATTTTCAGTTAGACCAAGCATGCTCGGTTATGTACACATCCGGAACGACCGGAGCTCCCAAAGGAGTCCTTCAATCATATGGAAACCATTGGTGGAGTGCCATTGGATCTTCTTTGAACCTGGGAATAAGTGAAAATGATGCCTGGCTTTGCTCGGTTCCTCTCTTTCATATAAGCGGATATTCAATCCTTATGAGAAGTGTGATTTATGGAATGAAGGTACGACTGTTTGAAACCTTCGACGTCGAGAACATCAATCAGGAGCTTGAAAGTGGAAGGGTCACGATCATGTCGGTTGTGAGCAATATGCTTCAGCGTTTGATGAACGATGCAGGGAACCGAACGTATCACCCGAATTTCCGCTGTATGCTGTTAGGCGGCGGACCTGCACCACTTCCTTTACTTCAGGCTTGTAAGGATAAGGGAGTGCCCGTCTTTCAAACGTATGGAATGACGGAAACGGCTTCTCAAATCGTGACGTTATCACCTGAATATAGTATGACGAAGCTGGGGTCAGCGGGTAAGCCACTCTTTCCTTCAGAATTAAGAATCAAGAATGAAAAGGGCGCAGCTCGAGCAAATCAAGAAGGTGAAATCCTTGTGAAAGGCCCGAATGTGACGAACGGATATTACCAAAGAGAGGAAGCCAATGCGAAGAGCTTTGAAGATGGCTGGTTCTATACTGGGGATATCGGCTTTGTAGATGAAGAGGGGTTCTTATTTGTATTGGACCGGCGATCAGACCTCATCATTTCCGGGGGAGAAAATGTGTATCCTGCGGAAATTGAAAGTGTGCTGTTAGGCTGTGACGGGGTAGAAGATGCTGGAGTGGTTGGAATTCCTAATGACACATGGGGGCAAATTCCCTGTGCGTTTATCGTTAAGAAAGAGCGTCTTACAAAAGAAGAGATCTTACATTACTGCAGCGATAATCTGGCATCGTATAAACAGCCGAAAAAAATAATCTTTGTAGATGAGGTACCACGAAATGCTTCGAACAAACTGCTGAGAAGAGTGCTCAGGGATCAGTGGGAAAAAGGAATGTATACTGATGAAGATTAAATCCATTACGCTTCACATCCTATCGATGCCATTGAAAAAGCCCTTTGTGACCCATCTGCAAACCGTTGAAAAACGGGAAGGAATCATCGTTGAGGTTCAAGATGCCGATGGATTGATTGGACTGGGAGAAGGGGTTGCTTTTTCCACACCGTGGTATACAGAAGAAACCGTGAAAACCTCCTATCATATGATTAAGGATGTACTCATTCCTCTCGTATACAGCAACCCATTTCAACACCCTGAAGAAATCGGAAAAAGATTCGATGCCGTGCGGGGAAATTCAATGGCTAAGGCTGCACTTGAAATGGCTTTATGGGATCTTTATGCAAGGCAGCAGAACGTTCCTCTCTGGGAGATGATCGGGGGGACGCGAAGAGAGATTCTTGCCGGTGCAGTCGTAGGTGCCGAATCCGTGAAAGAGATGATCCATCAGGCTGGAGAACTTGTGCAAGAAGGATATCAACGCATAAAGCTGAAAATCTCTCCTGGAGCGGATGTGGAGATTGTGAAAGAGTTGAGGGACCATTTTCCTTCTCTTACGCTATTGGCTGATGCCAATTCAGCATACTCCCTTGAAGACAAAGCCCAACTACAGGCATTGGATGCGTATGGGCTGGAGATGATCGAACAGCCTTTGGGAGTTGACGATTTAGTGGAACACTCTCTTTTACAAAAAGAGTTGCAGACTCCGATTTGTTTGGATGAGAGCATCGTAACCACTCATGATATGAAGAGTGCCATCTATTTAAATAGCTGCGGAGTGGTCAATATCAAGCTTGGCAGAGTCGGAGGGTACACAAGTGCTTTGGAAATCTACCGGTTGTGCCAGGAGAATTACATCAAAGTATGGTGTGGGGGCATGATCGAGTTTGGGGTTTCCCGGGCTCATAATCTGGCCCTTGCCACTCTCGAGGGTTTCTCGATTCCCGGGGATATTTCCTCCTCCTCGAAATATTGGGAAGAAGATATCATCACTTCTCCCATCGTTGTGAAAAATGGTGTGGTGGAACGTTTGGATGGTGCGGGGATAGGTGTGGAGTTGAATAGAAAACGGTTGAGTGAAGTGACCACGTATAGAGAAAAGTTTAACGCATAGTTGTCTTTCCCAAGTTACTTACTTATACTTGACCTATACATGAATATCTGAATTATCAATTTTCAGGAGGAGGAAATATGAAACTAGGTGCATTCTCTGTAAGTTTAAGTGTGAAAGACATTCATAAATCAAAAGCATTTTATGAAAAACTTGGATTTCAAACTTTGGGAGGGGAAATTGCCCAAAATTGGCTTATCATGAAGAATGGAAGTACTGTAATCGGTCTTTTCGAAGGTATGTTTGAAAAGAACCTCCTGACCTTTAATCCTGGCTGGGATCAAAATGCCGAAAATCTCGAATCGTTTACGGACATTCGGAACCTTCAAAAGCAGCTGAAAGAACAAGGTGTAAAAATGTTGACTGAAGCAGATGAATCAGGAGAAGGTCCTGCAAGTTTCACGATTGAAGATCCTGATGGCAATCCAATTCTTGTGGATCAACACAGATAAAAAGAAGGTTGAAAAGGAAAAGCTCAGAGCTCAATCTGAGCTTTTCTTATTTTTATTAAAAAGGGTTCGTCGCCCACTGAAGAGACTGCTTGATAAAGATGCGAGGGTGTAATTTCAGCTGAGAAACCATATGTTCCGCTAAATCCTCGGGCTGCATGTATTTCTCTTTGTCCGCTTCATCGAGCTTATCCCCAAAGGTAAGATCCGTTGCCACGAGGCTTGGGTTCAGAGTCATGACACGGATATTATGTGGACGAACTTCCTGCATCAACGCTTCTGTCATACCTTGAACGGCAAATTTCGAACCACTGTAAGCCGTGCTTTTTGCCGTGCCTTTCAATCCGCTGCTGGATGAAATAGTGATGATGTCCCCGCGGTTTTTTTCGATAAGCTGAGGCAGGACGGCCCGCGTCACATGATACGTTCCAAATACGTTGACTTCAAAAGTTTTCTTCCAATCTGCCGGATCGATTTCCAGAAAAGAGCCGTACGTTCCGATACCGGCATTATTGATCAGGATATCGGCTGAACCGAGTTCATTTTTCAGTTTCGAAATGGCTTTTTCCACTTGCTCCATATCTGAGATATCAGCTACAGCGACACTTGCCTTCACACCCAAAGATTTCGCTTCCTCTGCCACTTGTTCCAGCGTACTTTGTGTACGTGCTATCAACCCGACATGAACTCCTTCACGTGCAAGCTCCAATGCCGTTGCCTTTCCGATTCCCCGGGCAGCACCCGTAATATAAGCGATTTTACCTTTAATCGATTGTGCCACAATGGATCATCCTTTCAAATCTAATTTCTACCGTTAGTGTAAGGCTAGGGGAGTGGATACGCAAATGATTGATCTATAAGAAGGTAGAAAAATAGCTCCGAGAGTCTCGGAGCTATGGTGCAGTCATTCACTTTTTTGCCTCAAATATCGTTTATCATTCATAAACAAGCTCCAAAAGTAGACAAACCCGGGAAACAGGATGATGAATCCGACGATATAGGTGATGAACACAGCCTTAAACGAGTTGGGATCCGTGAATCCGGACTGGATCGTGACTTCCGGGTAGATGATATAGGGCAGGTGGGCTTTACCGTATACGTAGCTTGCCAGTACATATTGAAAGGTCACGGCGATGACAGCCACACGGGGCATCCCCTTCATGCCCTCTTTATTGGTGGGGAGAAATAATGCTCCCCCGGCAACCAGGAAGCCGATTAAGGAGACCCATAACAAAATCTGGTCTTCCATCATTCTTTCATAGATCCATGACGCTTCATTTTTCATGGTGAACATGATGAAGAACGCCATGACGACAGAGATTGGACCGATGATCATGGCATCCCGCCGATACACTTTAAAAGCTTCAAATTCCTTGGAAGCTTTGGAGTAGTCGGCAAGAAGTAAAGATGAAAGGAACAACGTACTGGCAACGGCAAATCCGAAGAAGGCATATTCATGCGGACTCGTAAACAGCTTCCCCAGAAGAAGCGTTTGTCCGTCTTCAAAATCGATGTAAGGTCCGTGAGAGATGGGAAGTACGCTGATGAGCAGCCCTGGAATCAGTAAGCCTGTAATCCCTGTTACATAGGTCAATGGCTTTCTGTAATCATCTGCCACGTGAGAGAATACCAGAAATGCACTTCGAATAGCCAGAAGCAGCAGGATTAAACTTCCCGGGACGAGCAAGACCGTTCCTAATGAATAGGCCGCACCCGGAAACATACTATACACTGCCACTACCAGGGCAACGATGAATGTATTCGTCACTTCCCAGGTTGGAGACAGATACCGGTTGGCGATATTGGTCGCTTTAGTTTTGTCATGATTAATGTAGACCATCGACCAAAAGCCGGCCCCGAAATCCATCGTTGCCATGACGGCATAAATAAAGACGAATCCCCATAGTATCGTGATGGCAATCAATGCTTGTGTCATAACTTCACCTCCAATTCTTGCGGGTTATGTGGATAGAGGAATATCCTTATCATTTCCTTCCGCTTTGTTGATGTCTTTTTCAGGCGGATTCCGTTTGAAGTAATACAATAGAACAAGAACCACGGACACAGCCAAAATCGCATAAACCGAAACGAACAGAACGAACAGAACGGCTAAGTTTCCTGTCGTGGTAACCGAGTCCTCTGTACTGAGAATGCGGTAAATCGTCCAGGGCTGACGGCCCGTACAAGCGAAAATCCATCCGAATTCGATGGCTAAGATCGATAGGGGACCGCCTGCTACAAACGACCACATCAACCATTTAGGGAACCGGTCTTTTTTCAATAATTTGTTCCATACGTAGGCAATGAGGGAAAGTAAAATGAGCAGAGACCCAATCCCCACCATCGCGTTGAATAACGTATGAACGAAGAGAGGCGGCCAATATTCTTTAGGGAAGTCATTTAAGCCGATAACCTCCGTGTCGAAGCTGTTTCCAGCAAGGAAACTAAGGGCCCAAGGGATTTCGACACCCCATTTCACTTCCTGTTCCACAGGATCCGTGAACCCACCAATCGCAAGCGGGGCATGGGTTTGCGTCTCAAACAATCCCTCAGCCGCAGCCAGTTTCTCAGGCTGATATTCATGGAGCATTTGAGCCGATTCATGACCATTAATCGCTGTGAAGAAGGAGAAGACGCCCCCGACTAATAAACAAATCATAAGGGATTTTTGATGAAATTTATAAATTCTTGACCCATATGAAGTTCGGAGCATCTTAAATGCAGAGACTGTCGCAATCGTAAACGACCCCACGACATAAGCAGATAAGGCTACATGCCCCGCCGTTACGAAAAAGCTTGGATTAAAGAAGGCTTTCCAAGGATCCACGTTGGTGATTTCACCGTTCACCATTTCAAATCCGGCAGGTGTCCCTTCAAACGCATGCACATTCGTGATTAATACGGCTGATGCGAGTCCCCCGATGGCGACCAGGACAAGACTCACAATCCTCATCCATGGAGCGATCCGATTCGCCGCATACACATAAATAGACATAAATAACGCTTCCACAAAAAACGCATAGATTTCAATTTGGAACGGCAGTGCCATCACCCGTCCGATAACCTCCATGAATCCAGGCCACAGGAGGGACAATTGAACACCGGCAATCGTCCCTGTCGGAATTCCAACCCCCAGCAGCACGGCGAACGCCTTGGTCCAGCGTTTTGCCATCACGGAATAGTCCAGATCATTCGTCCGCTGATACATAATTTCTGCCACAAGAATCATTAATGGAATACCGACTCCGAGTGTAGCAAAAATGATATGAAAGGCCATTGTAGTACCAAACAAGGAACGAGCAATTACTAATTCATCCATTCTCATGTCTCCCTTACTAGTCTTTAACATTTCCTTATTGTCCACTTAATGGAAAATAATATTCATGATTTTTAGTAGGGGAGAGAAAGTTTGATTGTTGATCTGAAATGCTGTTGGGGAATGTCGATTTTTGTAAGTTGATAATATAATAGGCAGAGTCGATGCTATAATCGGAAAGTCGAAAATATATGATCCAAAGTCGATAATATAGTAGTAAATATAATTGTAAATTGGCTTAGCGGTGTGGGGGATCGAGGATCTATATTCAGGTAATGGTGATTTGAAAATAAAATCGAAAATTTGAAAATAAATGGCTCGATTTTGAAAATAAATCTGGAAAATTGAAAATAAGTTGACCGAATTTGAAAATAAAATTGGTATCGGCCGACTCCCGGAGCTAAAAAACCCGTCGATAATTGCTAATATACTTGGTAATTTAACGATTAATCTTGAAAAGTACCATTTTATAAAGAATTTTAAACGCGAAAACTAAAAAAGAGCAGCTCACCAGCTGCTCTCTCTCAAAATGTTCTATTGTAATGCCTGTTTCAACGTCTCGATGTTCTTCTTCATGAGTGAAAAATAATCTTCATCATTGTTTCTGTCTTCTTCGGTAAGGACAGATAGATTATGGAGGGTCAGGGCTTTTGCACCCAATTCGTTTTGAACGACTTCTGTTAGACGGGAAGAGACGTTTTGTTCAAAGAGGATGTATTGAACATTGTCTTCTTTCCCTTTTTCAATGATCTTCTTAAGCTCTTGCTGAGAAGGCTCATCAGCCGTATTCAATCCGGCGATGGCTTCTTGATGCAATCCGTAGCGTTCTTCCCAATAGCTGTAAGCAGCATGAGAAACGTAGAAGGTTTTCTTTGGCGAATTTTCTGCCATGTCCTTAAATTCAGTGTCCAGCGCATCTAAATCTTTCGTTAATGCAGCGAGGTTCGCCTGGAAATCTTCCTCATGTTCCGGCATTTCTTTTGAAAGGGTATCGGCAATGGTTTTCGCCATTTCTTTAGAGTACACCGGGTCTAACCAAAGATGAGGATCAACGTCATGGTTGTGCTCATCCTCGTGAGAGTCTCCATGTTCTTCATGCTCTTCCGCACTTTCTTCACCATGATCTCCTTCATGATTCAATTCAACATGTTCACTGGTCGGTACAACGACTACATCTTCGTTTTCCAGAATCGTTTTCGATCCCTCAACGAATCCTTCAAGTCCCATACCGATGTAGAAGAAAACATCTCCATCAGCCATTTTAATCATATCTTTTTGAGAAGGCTCAAACGTATGCTCATCGGCACCTGGAGGGTAAATGCTTTCCACATCCACATGTTCCCCTCCGATTTTCTTCGTGAAATCCTCCAGTGGATACACGGTGGTGTACACTTCCAATTTATCTTTACTTTTTCCTTCTTCCTGCTCAGAAGAGGCTCCGCAAGCGGATAATACTAAAATCAATAATAAAAGTAAACTCATACGAATATAGTTCAAGAGGAATCCTCCTTTAAAGTAATTAATTTGATAACTGTAATGATTACGATTTAGCACAAAGGTTATTTTACTACCGTTATGGGGAATAAGCAAGATATATGGATGAATTTTTAAATTTTTATCCTTTTAAAAAAAGAAAGACCACCTCCGGATAGGAGCTAGTCGGAATGATTCGTATTTTTAGAAGGCCATTCTTCAGGCACGTGGTCAATTCCACCAGGATGAAAAGGGTGGCACTTCAAAATCCTTTTTACTGTCAACCATCCTCCGCGTAAAGCACCGAACCGACTCACTGCCTGAACACCGTAATGGGAACAGGTTGGATAAAACCGGCAAGTGGGAGGCTTGAGGGGAGAGATGACACGCTGGTACACCTTAAATACAAATAACAATAACCTTTTCATAATCTGTCTCCTGATTGATTTTCTTTTACTATATCAAAACTGTATAGGGGATTAAAATGTTTTTGGCTTATTGTTGATTCAAAGGTTATCATAATCGCGACATTCCAATGTTATTACTGAAAATCAGGTTACACTTTTTATAGAAAAAACAGGTTTTCACCCTAATTCATATTAAGTTGATGAAATAACTATGAATTTACGTTATACTTATAACTAGAAACTAAATGGGAGTGATTTTAATGCCTTCAGTAGAAAGCTTTGAATTAGATCATAATGCAGTGAAAGCACCTTTTGTGAGACATTGCGGTGTCCATAAGGTAGGAAGCGACGGACTTATCAACAAGTTTGATATTCGTTTCTGTCAGCCAAACAAACAAGCGATGAAGCCTGATTCCATTCATACACTTGAGCATTTATTAGCCTTCACCATCCGTAAATACGCAGAGCCGTATGCTCATTTCGATATAATTGATATTTCTCCTATGGGATGCCAGACTGGCTACTACCTGGTCGTTAGCGGAGAGCCGAAAGTGGAAGAAATCATCGACCTTTTGAATGATACGATGAAAGAAGCGGTCGAGATAGAAGAAATTCCGGCAGCCAATGAAAAACAATGCGGCCAGGCGAAGCTCCATGATTTAGAAGGAGCAAAGAAATTAATGAAATTCTGGCTTAGCCAAAGCAATGAAGAGCTAAAGCAGGTTTTTGCATAAGAGCATTAAAAAATCCACCGTTCAAATTTAGAACGGTGGATTTTATTTTATTTGTCTTGCTTTTCTTCATCTTGCTTCATCTTTTCCAAGTGAGGATTATCTTCAAGTGGATCGACTGTATGTTTAACAGCTGTATATGCTTTGGAAGTCGTAAGGGCACTTACGAATATCACTAAGATACATATAGCAACGGCAATGATCAGAACAAGAGTTACTGACATTATGCACCCCCCTTTTTTTCACTATTTTACCATAAAAGATGGGGAAGTTCATGGACGAAAATCAACATTTTTATGACGTGAATACGCAGGTTTATCTACTAATGACTAGTAATATTTGGTATCCTCAAAGGTGCATATGAATTTTTTATTAGTATGTTCCAGCTTCGATAAACGAAACGAGGGGGATATTACCATGGAAGTTTCTTCAATGATGGGCAAGCAAGTCGCTGAGCTTCAACGCACACTCAGTATGAATTTATTGAAAAGTCAGATGGCGACACAAACAGCTCAAGCGACCGTAATGATGAGAGAAATGCAGGTCAGTCAGCCTGCGCCGCATCCCGATAAAGGACATGTCCTTGATGTGAGGGGATGAAATGGGAAGAAGCCTTATTCCGGGAAATTCGGATCAAGGCTTCTTCTTTTTCTTCTTTCACCTTTTCAATTAATGAAGGCTCTTTTTTTCCAGTCTCACTCGTTCTTCGCTGTTGGACCATTTTTCTTTCAGTGTTTCAAATATGTATAAGCGGAAGAAGTATTGTAATTCTTCTGTTTCCATTTCCTGAATAAGTTCCAGTAGCTCGCTCCTGGAGGTATCTTCTAAGATTGTAAGGGCAATGAGGTCTAAGTCTTCGTCGGTACCTTTGATCCTTCCACGGTACATTTCATAAATTTCTTCGATTAACTTCATGCGCTTCACCTCCCTTTCGTTTCATTTTACCATGAACGTTTATGAATTACTCTACATATTATGCTAGGACAACTCTTATTTGTCTTTACCCTTTATAAGACTAATTAACCATGGGCTATAAAATGGTTTTTGCACTTTTTGACACGAGAAGCTGCTGTTAAAGCCGGTGAAGTCCTGGTTTCACATTCACTTGTTACAAGCCAACCATTAGAAAAAGGAGATGCTTTATTTGGAAAAAAGTATGCTGTTCGTTGGATCGGGACTAGGTGCAATCATTTTAAACTTATTTGGGGAATGGAATTCGCTGTTGACCATTTTGTTAATTGCCGTGACTTTGGATTATTTTACAGGGATGATTGCAAGTGGGATTGAAGGGAAGTTATCCAGTAAATTCGGTTTGAGGGGGATTGGCCGGAAGGTGCTGATTTTTTCCCTTGTCACGGTTGCCCACCTTATTGATACTATACTAACAAATCAACACTTTATTCGTAATGCCACGATTATTTTTTACTTATGTAATGAAATGATATCGATCATAGAAAATGTAGGGCGTGCAGGAGTACCTGTACCGGAGTTTCTCAGGAAAGCGGTAGAAGTCTTAAAGAAGAAATCGAAGTGAATAGAATTTCGTCAATTGAGGAAAATGAAGGGTAAGCACAGTGAAGGAGTGGGAAGATGAACGAAGAACGACACGATTATTATATTGAAGTAGCCACTGGTGAGATTTCAAGAAGCTCGACAGATTCCGAATGGAACTTTAAGATATCTGCAACAGATGAAGAAATCACTCAGCTGCGGGAAGTGTTCGATTCCAATCACTCGGTCGATTGGCAAAATTTCTACCGGGCTCACGTTCCTTATGTTCAATATCATTTTGACCGGGAAAATGATGCATATGATGAAAACCTGCATCAAGTGTATGAAATGCTTCATCGTCTGGGAGATGATGAAGCGAAGAAATTCATCGAGAGTATAGGTATATTGGATTCAGAACCTCATGAGGATCCGGAATAATGAATAAAAGTGTTGGTTCAGAAGAGATATCTGTGGACCAATGCTTTTTATTTATGGTTAGATGAAAGAAAGTGTGTACGGATGAGGTGAAATTAGTGGAACAGTTTATCGACGAAAATGGGAAGAAAGTAGAAATATCCTTTAAAAAGGGAAGCTTTCAACAAGAATCACACCATGTGTTGGTTCTATGCCGCTACAAGGAGAAATGGTTGTTAACACGGCATAAAAAAAGAGGTCTGGAGTTTCCTGGTGGGAAGCGGGAAAAAGGAGAAACCCTTGAGGAAGCTGCGGTACGTGAAACGTTTGAAGAGACAGGGGGAGTGATCAAGGAGCCGTTATGCATTGGAGAATATAAGGTATATGATCACTCACCATTTATCAAAACGATTTTCTTTGCTAACGCTGAGGAGATCATAAGCAAGGAAGATTATCTGGAAACAGAAGGAGCCGTCCTTTGGAATGGGGATTTCTCCAACATTCATGACGATCTTTCCTTTAGTTTTATCATGAAAGATCAAGTGGTGGACTTGGCTCTCAAAAGAATAAGGGATCTCAACCTTAAGATTTGATCAACTTCTTTTCGAGTTGTTCAACCAGCTTATACATAATGGTAGCGAATACGGCAATGACAAGCAGGGATAGCAGGACAAGGGTAAAGTTAAAGACCTGGAAACCATAAATGATCATATACCCAAGCCCTTTGGCGGAAACAAGGAATTCTCCTACGATGACCCCGACCCATGATAAGCCCACGTTGACTTTCAGTGTCGAGATGATGGTAGGGAAAGAGGCAGGGAGAATGACTTCTTTGAACATTTGCCCCCTTCTTGCTCCGAAGGTCTGCATCACCTTTAAATAATTCGGGTCCACTTCCCTGAAGGAAGTATACACAACAATCGTGGTGATGATGACGGAAATGACGGTACCCATGGCGATGATCGATGTGAAGCCGGGTCCCAACCCTACAATCAATATCGGACCGAGGGCTACTTTCGGCATGGCATTCAGGATCACAAGATAAGGGTCCAATACTTTAGAAAGAAATGGTGACCACCATAATAAAGCGGCTAAAAGGGTTCCAAGTAAGGTGCCGAGAATGAATCCGATGATGGTTTCACCGAGTGTGACAGAAAGATTGGCCAGAAGGCTTCCGTCTCCAAGTTTTACGAGAAACAGCTTCCAGATTTTTGAGGGTGAGCTGAAAATGAGGGGATCTATCCAACTGTTCCGGCTCGCGATTTCCCACAGAGTAAAGAACACAAAGAAAATAAGAGCCTGATAAAACCAAACCCATCGTTGTTCTTTTTTAATTGATTGGATGTATTCCTGGTGTTTTTGTTTAATCGATTCGTGATTCAAGTTTTTCAAGCTCCTTCCATATGGTTTGGAAAAATCCCGGGTATTCCTGGTGATTCCTCACTTCAAAGGGCATTAACTCTTTTAACGGGGGCGGGACCTCGAATATCGTGTGTATATACCCTGGTTTCGACCCGAATAGAATGATGCGGTCACTCATGGAGATGGCTTCGCCAATATCATGGGTCACAAGAATAGCGGTTTTGCCGAAAGACTTTAATGTGGAATACACCAGATCCTCTAGCTTTAATTTGGTTTGATAATCGAGTGCTGAGAATGGTTCATCCAGTAGAAGTAATTGAGGTTCTGTGATGAGAGTTCGAATCAGCGCCACTCTTTGACGCATTCCTCCCGATAGTTCCCTTGGATAAGATGTTTCTACACCTTCTAACCCCATTTCAGCCAACAAAGCACGTGCTTCATTCCTCTTTTCTTCTGTCAGGGTCCCCATAATGGTCAAACCTAGAAAAATATTTTCTTCGATGGTCTTCCACGGAAACAGATAGTCCTGCTGAAGCATGTATCCCAGTTTCTCTTTCATTTTTCGAATGGGTTGTTGGTTTAAAAGAATCGTTCCTTCTGTCGGCCGGATGAGTCCTGCAATAATGGAGAGTAACGTGGTTTTCCCGCATCCACTCGGACCGATAAACGAGACAAACTCCCCTTCTTTTACCGCAAGCGTAATGTCTGAGAGGGCATGGGTGGCCGTTTTGGGTGAAAAGTAGGTGTGGTGGATCGATTCTAAAGATAGAAAGTTCACTGTATTTTAGCCTCCATTTTCGTTTTTTTCTATAAGGGAAGGGCTGACATGTGAAGTCAGCCCCGGATGTTCTACTTTGCTGCTTTTTCAGCGATTGACGTGTTCACTAACGTTTCATGATCAACGGACTGTGGTAGCTCTCCTGCTTCATCCATAATGTTTTGGAGATTGTTCCACTCTTCTTCGTCAAGGATTGGATCTGTGGCGAAGGACCCTTGTGATTTGTAGCGATCAACAACCGTTTCAATTAATGAAAGCTCTGTGTCTTCAAAATAGGGCTCGATCACTTTCGCAATGTCTGCTGCACTGTTTTCCGCCACCCATGCTTGAGCTTTGTACAGAGCTTCCGTAAATTTCTCTACGGTTTCTTTGTTTTCTTTCATGTAGCTGTCTTTGGACATGAACGTTGTATAGGGAACGTGACCGGATTCTGTTCCAAAGGAAGCCACGATATGCCCTTTTCCTTCCTGTTCAAAAATGGATGCCGTTGGTTCGAATAGCTGAACGTAATCTCCTGTACCGGATGCAAAGGCACTCGCGATATTCGCGAAATCAATGTTTTGGATCAGGTTTAAATCGCTTTGCGGGTCGATGCCATTCTGCTTCAGGACAAATTCCCCAACCATTTGCGGCATACCGCCTTTACGCTGACCAAGGAAGGTGGTGCCCTTTAGCTGATCCCATTCAAAGTTCTCTACTTTTTCACGGGAAACAAGAAATGTTCCATCGGTCTGGGTTAATTGAGCAAAGTTAATGACCGGATCATCCGAACCTTGTGCATGGACGTAGATGGAGGTTTCTGAACCGACCAGGGCGATATCTGCGCCGCCCGATAGCAAGGTGGTCATGGTCTTATCTCCACCCCAGGTAGTGGTCAGTTCAATGTCCAGCCCCTCTTCTTTGAAGAATCCTTTTTCGATTGCGACATATTCAGGAGCATAGAAAATCGAGCGGGTCACTTCTGCTACACGAACTTTCTGTACGATTTCTTCTTTTTCTCCACATGCTGTCAATCCGATTGCCAACATACCTATGAGCAACACGGCAAAGCCACTACGAAGCCATTTTTTCATTCAATATTCCTCCTTTAAGCTTTATGAAACTCGTTTAACGATAGAATGGGGATGAGTGCATCTCTCTTTGCCTTGTTTATCTTTCCATATTAAAAGGGTAGGATGGTCATAAAGGCAGGGTCTTGAATCGTCTGCTGATGATGAGATTTGCTAAAATATCCTATGTGAAGTATAAAAAATGTGTGAATACCCAATGCACGTTTTGAAAGGAAGAGAATATGAAAAACGGAACGATTGTGAAGAAAACCTTGTTTCCTTCACCTAATCCTCATGTGGAACTATATGAAATTACCTATCTATCCTCCGGTCTACGGGTAAAGGGCTTATTGGCTGAACCTGCTGGAGGTGGGAAGTATGAGGGTTTTCTCTATTTAAGAGGTGGGATCAAAGGCGTCGGCATGGTCCGCCCGGCGAGAATCGCTCAATTTGCTTCTCACGGATTCATTGTATTTGCTCCTTATTACCGAGGAAACCTTGGTGGAGAGGGAAATGAAGATTTTGCGGGGGATGATCGTGAAGACGCCATTTCGGGTGTTGAATTGCTTAAAGACTATCACAGAGTGGTCCATAACCGGATCCATGTGTTTGGCTTTTCCCGTGGAGGGGTCATGGCACTTCTGACAGGCATAGAGCAGAGGGACGTCACCTCGGTTGTTACATGGGGAGGCGTTTCAGATATGTTTTTAACATATGACGAACGGAAGGATCTCAGGAGAATGATGAAAAGAGTCATAGGGGGAAGTCCCAATAAAGTTCCGGAACGATACGAATGGCGTACCCCACTATACGAATTGGACAACCTTGAAGCTCCCGTATTGATCATTCACGGTGAAAAGGATCAGAACGTTTCCGTGGAGCATGCATATAGATTAGAAAAAAGACTGAAAGAGTTGGAGAAATCTGTGTCGTCCCGATACTTTAAAGAGTTTACGCACTACTTTCCACCACGAAAGAATCAACAAATCGTCTCCATGCTATGCACATGGATGAAAAATCAATAGACAGTGGTGTATGATTAAATAAAAAAGGATTGAGGTCAAGCGAAATGGGCATGGGCTTGGAATTAAACACGATGATCGTGACAAAAGGAAAAGAAGTGCGGAAAGAAGAGAATCTGTTCGAGCTTCAAAAGGATGGATATCGCCTTTATCCTATGCATATTCCGATAGATGTCAGAAAAACGAAACACAGTGATCCCAGTGGTTACGGCAGGATTGAAAAGATGGAGTGGACGGATGAGAAAACGACGATTCTGTATCGATTGATTTCCTTGAATTCTACGAACTAAATAAAGGAGGGCTGTAAACATTCGCTTACAGCCCTCCTTTTATTTTATTTCCTCATATAAAATATAGCGATTATCCTCAGTCTGAGCAATCAGGTAGTTGCTGTGATCCTTCACGCTATAGATGGGTGTTCCTTTTTTAAGTGTATTTGCCGTGAAGTCATTAACAGGGTGATATTCACTATCAATCTTTTCTTTAATAGCCCCGAGCTCTTCATCAAGGACCAGCTTCTTCTCCTCAGAGACTTTCACATATTCCTTCTTGTTCACCACCATCATATCCCCGTATCCACATAATTCATAGGATGCAGGTTCTTTGTCGCCGCATGCACTTAATAAGAATACGCATAATATCAAAACAACGAATTGCTTCATGTTTTTCCTCCTTATCATTTCTTCACATACTCAAAAGATATTCAAGCTTGTACGTCAACATGTTTGTTTTTTATGCAAAACTTCATCAACTTTGAAATGGATAAAGTGGTATAATGTTCCTTAAGTGAATAAACCCACGCAGAAATTAGGTGCTGATCTTTAGCATAAAGGGAATTCGGTGTGAATCCGAAGCTGTTTCCGCAACTGTAAGTGCTGACGAAATAAGAAGAAAACCACTATTTGATCATTCAGATGGGAAGGTTCTTAGAGTAGGCTGACGCACGAGCCAGGATACCTGCCTTTTTTTCATCGTATTATGCTCTTCGGAAGTTAAGGGTATGGTGCGGCTTTTTAGCATCTCTTTTTCATATGGATGACAACTGCCGGCCAATATTCTTGGGTGGTTTTTTTGTGTTTATGTGCCCTCCCGGAAGATACGATAGGTGTTTCACAAACATCATTCAGAAAGGAGGAACTTACATATGGCAAAGGATTTCCGCTACTTATGTTATCCCTATATGCGTGAGTCTGTTTCAACCGTAGATTTTGAGATCCGGACCGATTCACTGTCGACTAAAATCGGACTCGCGTCATCATTGACGGAACACTTACCGAAAGTGCACGACGATTTACTATATTTAGCTGAGATGGCGTACCATCTCAATGGCTCGGTGCGGGGAATGACGGCCATCATGGAAGAGGACTTGAATAAATTGAGCCAAATGTACGATCGTTATGTGTTGGAAGTCGAGGACCTTATCCAAACCTTTGTCCTTCCTCAAGGCTGTACAGCCGCATGTACGCTTCATACCTGTCGCAGTGAAGCAAAAAAGTCCGTCCGTGCCTTACATAAAGTCAGTACTGAGATGAAAGTGGAGAACATTTTATTTAAGTACGCTCATTTACTGGCAAATGTCCTGTTTGTGATGGCTGTGTATGTGAATAAATGTGAAGGGATTGAAGAAATTCCTTTTGTGAGTAAATCGTATAGCGAAAAAAAATAGAGAAGCGGGGAAGATGAAATATGAAAAAGTCATGGTTAAATAGTTTACTATTATCAATCATCCTGGTTGTTTTCGCAGGGTGCAGCAATGGGGAAGAAGTAACATCCACAAAGGAAGTCAAGCCTGAAAATGAGTCTTATTCTGTGACAGATGACAGGGGAGAAGAGATTAGCTTTGAGAAAGTGCCGGAAACCGTTATTTCCTTACAGCCGAGTAACACAGAGATTCTCTTTGCCATAGGAGCAGGAGATAAGGTAGTCGGGGCAACTGAATTCGACAACTATCCTGAAGAAGCGAAGGAGATTAAAAGAGTGTCGGATTCCATGACGGTCAATGCTGAAGAGGTCATTGCACTAAAGCCCGAAGTTGTCATTGCATATACCACTGGAGATGATGCCGGAGTGAAGCAACTTGAAGAGGCAGGATTAAACGTATTCGTCATTCAATCTGCCCAAACCTTTGAAGATGTTTATGGGGATATTGAACAAATTGCAACGGTAATGGGAGTAGAGAAGAAGGGGAACGAATTGGTAGACGGCATCAAGCAACAGATTTCAGATGTGAAAGAAAAAGTAAGTACACTAAAGGAAAAAGAACAAGTATATTTTGAAATCAGTCCCTCCCCGGATATTTATACAGCAGGAGCAGAAACGTTTCAGCAGGAAATACTGGAAACGGCCGGGGTAGATAATATTTTCGTAGACCAAAAAGGCTGGGTGAAAGTAGGCGAAGAAGAAATCATTAAACGGAATCCTAATATGATTTTAACGACAGTGGGGTATGTCGACGAGCCGACAGCCGAAATCAAGTCCCGGGAAAGCTGGAAAGATGTACATGCAGTGAAAAATGACCAGATCCATTTCTTGGACTCAGATATTATGTCAAGACCGGGACCGCGTATTGGCGAAGCCGTTGAGCTAACAGCAAAAACGGTGTATCCGGATTTATTGTCTGAATAAAGTAAGATATTAGATTGGAGAAGACAGTGATTTGTATGTGGAATCATTGTCTTTTTTATCTCAAGTTCTACAATCTTCAACATTGTGATAAAGTTAACGTAACATCATCACGTTAGGAGAATTCAACATGAGCAAACTGGAAGTCATAGTCTTGAATGAGGAGGATGCCAAAGTTGCAGAAGCATCCGGAGCAGATCGACTTGAATTGGTGTCTGCCATACATGAGGGAGGATTAACTCCTGATTTTCATGTGATAGAAAAAGTATTAAGGACTGTTTCGATTCCTGTTCAGATTATGATCCGATTACATAGTAAATCTTTCTCGTATCAGTCTGATGAATTGCATACCATGGCCGAACAAGTTAGAACCATAGTTGAAATGGGGGGCCGGGGCATCGTTTTTGGCGCATTATCACATGAAGGTAAGCTTGATTCCCACGCTTTAAAGGAGATCGTACAAAATGCGAAGGGTCAATCGATTACTTTTCACCGCGCTATCGACCTCTCCGATGATCCAGTAGCCTTATGTAAAGGAATATTCCATTCAGGCTTAAACGTTGATCGAATTCTCACATCAGGGGGAAGATCTGAAGTGAGTAAGGGATTGGATACGATTGGTGAAATGAGGGAAATTGAGAAAATGGGTGGTCCCATTATCATGCCGGGTTCTGGTTTAACTGTGGAAAATATAGGAAAAATACACAGCAAGCTAAAAGCAAGAGAATATCATGTAGGTTCAGGTGTCCGTCATAATGGGAGCTATGAATTAGGTATAGACTCTAAAAAGGTAATGGAAATCAAACATGTGATTATGTCCTAATATGATTTGTTACTATACTACTATTGGAAAAAAGAATAAATCATGGTAAAAATAGTATGTAATACAATAGAATACTATCAATATTTCTACTAGGGGAGTCCGATACATTGCTTGGACTGAGAGGAGAACGCATAAGTTCTTTGACCCTTTGAACCTGATCTGGATGATACCAGCGTAGGGAAGTAGTACGGAAGCGTTTATTTGTGTTTTGAGGCGCTTACTACTTTTTGACATTTCGGGTTCTGATTATTCAGGACCTTTTTTTTGTGTCTTCATGTCCTTTTGTTAAACAATGGGGATGCCTGACGCAGTAACTTCTAAGATCCAATCAAAAGGAGGAGAAGTTAAGTGGCAATCGAGTTAAAAACGCAATTTAAAAACAGTAAAAAAGTATATGTTGGAGGGTCAAGGCCAGACATACATGTACCGGTGAGAGAAATTGAACTGAGTAGGACGAATGTTACCTTGGGCGTGGAAGAAAATGAACCGGTTCGTGTATACGATACAAGCGGACCTTATACAGATGAGCATTACCAAGTCGATATTAATAAAGGATTACCTTCCGTTCGCACAGAGTGGATCCAAGAACGTCAGGATGTCACGGCTTACCCCGGACGTGACATCGAACCGGAAGATAACGGCTATAAATCAGACGATCCTCGTGCAAACGTAGAGTCGTTCCCTACTATCAAACGTACCCCAATGCGGGCGAAAATGGGTCGTAATGTGACTCAAATGCATTATGCGAAAAAAGGAATCATTACACCGGAAATGGAGTTCATCGCTATCCGGGAAAATGTTGATCCGTCATTTGTAAGAGAAGAAGTAGCAAAGGGCAGGGCCATCATTCCTGCTAATATCAATCATCCTGAATGTGAACCGATGATCATCGGTCGTCACTTTCATGTGAAAATAAACGCGAATATCGGAAACTCTGCCGTATCATCTTCCGTTGAAGAAGAAGTGGAGAAAATGACGTGGGCAACTCGTTGGGGTGCCGATACCATAATGGACTTATCAACAGGTAAAAACATTCATACAACAAGGGAGTGGGTCATTCGAAACTCCCCTGTCCCTGTCGGTACGGTCCCGATCTATCAAGCACTTGAAAAAGTAAACGGAATTGCTGAGAATCTTACTTGGGATGTGTACAGGGATACATTGATCGAACAGGCGGAGCAGGGAGTTGACTATTTCACCATTCATGCAGGTGTATTATTGCGGTATATTCAGCTGACGGCTGAGCGTACAACAGGCATTGTTTCCCGTGGAGGTTCAATCATGGCACAATGGTGTCTTGCCCATCATAAAGAGAACTTTCTTTATTCACATTTTGAAGATATATGTAAGATTTTAAAAGCCTATGATATCTCCGTTTCCTTAGGAGATGGTTTAAGGCCCGGATCAATCGCTGATGCGAATGATGAAGCACAGTTTGCCGAGCTTGAAACATTAGGCGAGCTAACCAAAATTGCTTGGAAGCATGATGTACAGGTGATGATTGAAGGCCCTGGTCATGTACCGATGCATATGATTAAAGAGAATGTGGATAAGCAAATGGAAATATGTCATGAAGCTCCTTTTTATACCCTGGGGCCATTAACGACAGATATTGCACCGGGGTATGATCACATTACTTCCGCCATAGGGGCTGCCATGATCGGTTGGTTTGGAACAGCTATGCTGTGCTATGTAACACCGAAAGAGCATCTGGGATTACCGAATAAAGATGATGTGCGAGAGGGTGTCATTGCTTATAAAATCGCAGCACATGCAGCGGATTTGGCGAAAGGGCATCCAGGGGCACAAGTAAGGGATAATGCCGTTTCTAAGGCTCGATTTGAATTTAGATGGAATGACCAATTTAATTTATCCCTGGACCCGGAACGTGCAAGGGAGTATCATGATGAAACACTTCCTGCAGAAGGGGCAAAAACGGCCCATTTTTGTTCAATGTGTGGACCGAAATTTTGTTCAATGAGAATATCACATGATATAAGGGGAATGAAGGAGAATAGCATTGATGATGCTCATAAGGAAATAGAAAAAGGATTGAAAGAAAAATCGAAGGAGTTTGTGGAAAATGGATCAAACATCTATCGATGAACCTCTTTGTCATGTACTCAAATTGAAGAATGATATCGTAAAGCTCAATCAGAGAGTCATCCAACTCGAAAAAGAAGTGAAGAGCATTCAGGAAAACTGCAGGCATGTCTTCTATGAAACGGATGTAACAAGATCTTGTATCAAATGTCATTATGTAGAAAGTACCTATTATTAGAAACGTGTAAGTTATTGATTAAATTTCTTTTGACAGCTTATATGTACCGTGCTACGATTATTACAAATTTCGGAATATTAAATGAATATATATGTGTAACTCTTATTGAGAGAGGTGGAGGGACTGGCCCTGTGAAACCCGGCAACCATTCAACCTATGTGTTGAAAAGGTGCTAATTCCTGCAAAGCAAATGGCTTTGGAAAATAAGAGAGGATTCTAATAAACATGAAACCCTCTCTATAGTAGTCAGAGAGGGTTTTTCGTTTTTATGAAAGAAAAATTAAATAGTCAAATGCAATAGGTGCTGAGTCATGCTCAGCTAAAAGGGAAGACCGGTGAAAATCCGGCACGGTCCCGCCACTGTGATGGGGAGCGACTTATCATTCAACCACTATTTCTATTGAAATGGGAAGGGATAAGAAGCTGTGAACCTAAGTCAGGAGACCTGCCTGTTGTATGCGCTTATGCTCTACGTGGATATAGAGAGGGGTGAGGAATACGTGTTGAGAATACTAGTTTGTCTCAACTCCAGTTAGTGATACGTATGAATCTCTCTTTCATTTGAAAGGGAGATTTTTTTGTTGATGACAATCATATCAAGATAAGGAGTGAGGATTGAATGAGTAATGTGATCAGTTCGAATTTAGGATATCCAAGGATCGGTGAAAAGCGTGAATGGAAAAAGACGCTGGAACAATTTTGGGCAGGGAAGATTGAAAAGGATACCTTCTTAGAAAAAATGGAGGAAATACGAGTCAACCATTTGAAGAAGCAATTGGACCAGGGGATTGATCTGGTTCCGGTTGGAGATTTCAGCTTATATGATCATGTGCTTGATACAGCCGTCATGTTCGGTTTGGTTCCCGAGAGGTTTCATTATAGTGGGGGTAAGGTTTCTCTTGAAACGTATTTCGAAATGGCCAGAGGCGCGAAGGACGCGGTGGCACTGGAAATGACAAAATGGTTTAACACCAACTATCACTATCTCGTGCCTGAACTTGATGGGATCGAACCCCGGTTGGTAGAAAATCGTCCTCTGCATTTTTATAGAGAGGCAAAAGAAAAAGCAGGGATAAAAGGGAAGCCGGTTATCTTAGGTCCACTCACTTTTGTGAAGTTGTCTAAAGGATATGAAACCGGGGATTATATAACCCTTGTTGATCGATTTGTCCCTCTTTATGCAGAAGTATTGCGTGAATTAAAGGAAGAGGGTGTAGAGTGGGTACAAATGGATGAACCGATATTGTGCACCTCTATCGGGGATGAAGAGATGGATCAATTCAAAGAGGTCTATCAAACCCTTAAAGAATCCTGCCCGGGCTTAAAGATCATCCTTCAAACCTATTATGATAGTTTGGAAAGGTACCAGCGGGTGTTAGCACTCCCGGTAGATGGTATAGGGATAGATTTTGTGCATGATCGTGGTGAGAATTTGGCGGCGCTGAAAAGATTTGGCTTTCCTAAGGGGAAATTCCTGGCTGCCGGCATTCTTGATGGCAGGAATATTTGGAGAAGTAATCTTGCCGATACCCATTCGCTTCTATCGTTCATTGCAGGGTATGTGCCGAGTGATCGCTTGATCATACAACCATCATGCAGTTTACTACATGTACCTGTAACCTTGCAGAATGAAGAAGCACTTGGTACACCTCTCATTGACGCTCTATCATTTGCTGATGAGAAATTACATGAAATCACTATTTTAACAAAGGGGATTCGTAAGGGAGCCGAGACAATAGAGGATGATATCGCTCAAAGTGAAAAGGCGATTAAGAATTTAAACGAATCACCGCTGCGTAATAATAGGGAGGTGCAGGAAGAGGTTAAAGGATTGCATCCCCATAATGTCGGGAGAAAGGATCCTTTTCACGTTCGTAAACTGGAACAGGCCAAGTACTTTTCATTACCTGTTCTACCTACCACTACAATCGGCAGTTTTCCTCAAACACAGGAAGTAAGAAGGCAAAGGTTGAAATGGAGAAAGGGAGAACTTTCTGAAGGGGAGTATCAGCAATATATTCATGCAGAAATAAAACGGTGGATTGAAATTCAGGAACAAATAGGCCTTGATGTGCTGGTACATGGTGAATTCGAACGGACGGATATGGTTGAATTTTTTGGTGAAAAATTAGAAGGTTTTCAATTTACGAAGTATGGGTGGGTACAATCATACGGTTCCAGATGTGTGAAACCACCACTCATATATGGGGATGTGAATTTTAAAGAACCTATGACCGTCAAAGAAACCGTATATGCTCAATCATTAACCGATAAACCGGTTAAAGGGATGTTAACGGGTCCTATCACGATTCTGAATTGGTCATTTGTTCGGAATGATGTATCCCGGTATGAAGTGGCTAATCAAATCGCACTGTCTCTTCAAAAGGAGATAGAGGAACTAGAAGCCAATGGGATTCGCATGATACAAGTCGATGAGCCGGCACTTAGGGAAGGACTGCCTTTAAAGAGTGAAAATTGGGAGGAATATCTTAAGGCTGCCGTTTATGCTTTCAAATTGGCCACTTCTTCTGTACAGAACCAAACCCAGGTCCATACACATATGTGCTATTCAGATTTTGAAGATATTATTGAGGCCATCAGTGATCTGGATGCTGACGTCATTTCGATTGAAACCTCAAGAAGTCATGGGGAATTAATCACTGTTTTTGAAGACAATACGTATGACAAAGGGATTGGCCTGGGGGTATATGACATTCACAGTCCACGTGTGCCGAAGCATGAAGAGTTAATCCGTAATATACATCGGGCTCTCGAAGTGCTGGATCCCCAATTATTCTGGGTCAACCCGGATTGTGGTTTGAAAACCCGTGGGATCGATGAGACGGTCTTAGCGCTTAAAACCATGGTGGAAGCTGCGGAACAGGTGCGTGAAGAAATGCTGCTTAAAAAGGAAAGATAATAGACGGGAAACGAAAAGAAATATGATCGAGTGTAGCTGATTACGTTCCCATGATCCCTTTTTTCAAAACGCAGGACGCAGTTGAAAAGAATTGCGTCCTGCTCATAAGGAGAAAAAGAAAATGCCATACATAACCATTGGAAGGATCATTCAGGTATTTAATGAACGTCATCCAAATCGCACCATCCTATATTTGGTGAGCAATAAGGGAATTGATGAGTTCCCCCACGGCAGGGTCTCATTAAAAACCGCTATAGAATGGCAGGCAAAAGAAAAGATATGTAATGTCTATGCTCCCAGTTAAAGGCAGGGAGAAAAAATAAGCTTCCCAAAATCCTTTTAATTGTGTTAACTTAATATTATACATAGTTTACATACACAAGGGGGATTTGAAAGTGAACGGAGAAAAACTAAGGGTGATCATTCACTGTGCCATCTTTGCTGCGATTACGGGGATTTTCGCTCAAATCGAGATTCCACTGCCACTCGTACCAATCAGCGGCCAAACATTAGCAGTAGGAATTACAGCGACGATTCTCGGAAGCCGATATGGAGCGTTCGCCATGGTATGCTATGCAGCCCTTGGAGCAGTCGGTGTTCCTGTATTTGCGGGCTTCAGTGGAGGGGTACAGGTTCTGGTCGGTCCTACGGGAGGCTATATCTTCGGCTTTATCGTAGCGGCTTTCTTTACAGGCTACATTCTTGAAAAAACCAAATTTACCATTCCAATGGCGATGATTGCCAATACAGTCGGAATGATCATTACGTTGATCCTGGGTACCATTCAACTTAAATTTGTAGCCGAACTTAGCTGGAATCAGGCAATGGCAGCAGGAGTATATCCATTTATCGTAGTTGGACTGATCAAAGCATTCCTTGCAAGCTGGATTGGAATCACTGTAAGACAACGACTGGTTCAAGCCAGATTGATTGGGAATCGGAAAGTAGCAGCATAATGAAAAAAGTTGACTCTTTGTTGGGAGTCAACTTTTTTATGACTAAAATTTATACATAGACCAATAGCCAATATCCTTGAATCCGATTCGCTTATAAATTTTTCCTGCTTCAGGATTATCATAGAAAAGGCATAACTCTTTTCCTTCTTCTAAAACATCACGACAAAGCTTCGTCATGCACTCGGTCGCATATCCTTTTTTCTTATACTCAGGGTGTGTGCAGACAGCGACAATCATCGCAGACATACTGTTTTCCGCGGTTGTGGAAGAAGAAGAAACAAATTTTCCGTCTTCCTCTACGTAATAGCTTCTCGACACTCCTGCTTCCATGCTATGTTTTCTCTTTTCTACAGAAAAATCGCCACCACTGAATTCAGGGATGCTGTTCAACAGGTCCACAAGTTTAGGTAAATCAGTGAGGGTAGCCTGTTTTACATGAGGCAGGTCTTGTCGATCCATTGCTTCCGTGTTGTCACATTTCGCATAGTACATATGTCTTTTGGATTTAATTTCTCTGGATAAAAAGGGTTCGACTTGTTTCACAATCCTTTTTAAACCAGAAACGATGCTGTAGTCTTCGGTCCCATTGATGATTCCGGCAAACCCTTCTGCATCAAATTCACCCATGGAAAAAGGGATGAAGTTTTCTCTGTACTTAAGGAGGATTCCCCTCAAATTTCCTTCCGCGTCAAAGTCGCCCCAGATTTTCTGGAATTCCTGTTCATACCCGAAGGCTTCGATGTCCCCGATAATAAACAAATTCTCAGCCGGCTGCTGATGAATGAGTTGCTGGCAAATATCATGATCCTGTTCTGTAAGCTGTCTGATCATCATGTTCCCCTCCTGTAAATAATCATTATCATACCAAAATTAGAAATATTTAGTAAAGTATTATTTTTAGAGGAATTTCAATAATAGATGGTACAAGTGATGTAACTTGTATAAATTCAGTGGGACTAACAGAAATTATGAATAGCTACACTTTTTTTTGTGAAATACCATGCGTGGTTTTAAATTCATTAAAATAGGGAATCTTAGCATCAAACACAGTTATTAGGAGGGAAACTTATGCTTTGGACCATTATTGGAATTCTTTTAGTCCTTTGGTTACTTGGATTGATTTTTAAAATCGGAGGGGCCATCATCCATGTATTACTTGTTATTGCCATTGTTGTATTCTTATTTAACAGAATCACCGGGCGAAAGAAAGGGCTATAACCCCTTTATAATGTCAAAGGTCCGTCCCTCGATTCGAGGGACGGACCTTTGTTATATAGACTATTTAACGGCTGGGCCGCCTTTAAGTTCGATTTCAGATGGTACGTTTGAGAATTTCTTGAAGTTTTCGTTGAATTTGTGGGCAAGTTCTTTTGCCTTCACTTCATAGGCTGCTTCATTGGACCAGGTTCTCTTTGGTTGAAGCACTTCGTCAGGAACACCAGGAACGTGAACAGGGATGTTCAGACCAAAGATGTCGTCCGTTTCTGTTTCAACGTGAGTCAGTTCCCCTTCAAGAGCTGCTTGAATCATAGCACGAGTGTACGATAATTTCATGCGGTTACCAACACCGTATTCTCCACCGGTCCAACCAGTGTTCACTAAGAATACTTGTGCATTGTGCTCATCGATTTTCTTCCCAAGCATCTCGGCATAACGAGTGGCAGGGAGTGGCAGGAATGGTGAGCCAAAGCACGTCGAGAATGTGGCCTGTGGTGAAGTGATTCCGCGCTCAGTACCTGCAAGCTTCGATGTATAGCCGCTCAAGAAGTGGTACATTGCTTGTTCTTTCGTCAGTTTGCTGATTGGAGGCAATACCCCGAATGCATCTGCGGTTAAGAATACAATGGTATTTGGATGTCCTGCAACACTTGGTTCAACGATGTTTTCCATCGCTTGAAGAGGGTACGCAGCACGAGTATTTTCTGTTAATGTGTTATCCTCATAATCAGCGATGCGGGAATTGTCATCGAGAACCACATTTTCAAGGACAGAACCGAAACGGATCGCATCAAAGATCTGTGGCTCCTTTTCACGTGTCAGACCAATACACTTAGCGTAACAGCCGCCTTCAATATTGAATACACCGTTCGGGGACCATCCGTGCTCATCATCGCCGATTAGACGACGGTTCGGATCTGCGGACAATGTCGTTTTTCCTGTACCGGATAAACCGAAGAACAATGCCACATCTCCTTCGCGTCCGACATTTGAAGAACAGTGCATGGAAAGGATATCGGATTCTGGAAGCACATAGTTCATGACAGAGAAGATCGATTTCTTCATTTCTCCTGCATACTCAGTTCCGCCAATTAAGACAATTCTTCTTTCAAATGATACAATGATAAATGTTTCAGAGTGAGTTCCATCTTCTGCTGGATCTGCCTTGAAGTTCGGGGCAGAAACGACGGTGAATTCGGATTGATGACCCTTTAACTCTTCTTCAGAAGGGCGAATGAATAATTGATGAGCGAAAAGATTATGCCAAGCGAATTCGTTGATCACTTGAATCGGTAGTCTATGTTTTGGGTCAGCACCTGCGAACCCTTTGAATGAAAATACTTCTTCTTTTTCTTTTAAGTAATCTAATACTTTTGTATATAGTTTATCGAATGATTCTGAAGAGATTGGTTGATTGACAGAACCCCACTCAATCTTATCCTTCGTGGATGGTTCTTCTACAATGAATTTATCCTTAGGAGAGCGTCCTGTGTATTTACCAGTTTCTGCTCTGACTGCACCTGATGATGTTAAAACGCCTTCATTTCGTTGAAGGACTTTTTCAACTAATTGGGAAACAGATAATTGTTCCTGAATGTTTTGACCGTTAAGTAATTCTGTTAATTCATTAGACATGCTCACTGAATTCATTAGAACCCTTCCTTTATATAAATTTAATGATCTCGTTTACTTCACAAAAATAGTATAACACAATTGAACCATTAGTCTATACTATTTATTCATTTTTATAATGTGTCTTCATATTGTCACATTTTTTGTCCGAATATAGCTTGTATCTTCTTATATATATGAAGGAATTATCATAATGTTTAGCCTCATTGCCTAATTAGGTTATTTTATGAGGGCAAGATAGGTTGGAATCATGAAAAGAGTAAGCTTAAATGGTTAAACATGTCACTCGAAAAAAAGTTGACACCCTTTGTACGAAACGTTATCATAGTTCCTTGAACGGATACTCTTATCCTGAGCTGGTGGAGGGAGCAGACCCTATGAAACCCAGCAACCTGCTATATAGTGAATGGATCCTTTCTGTTTGAAATGATCTGATTAAGCGAAGGTGCTAAACTGAGGCAAGGTCTAAGAACCTTGAACGATAAGAGAGAAAAGGCGCGGCTATGATCTGAAACCTTTCCTCTAATGCTTTTTTCGAGGAAGGGTTTTTTCTGTTTATAGTGGATCAAATGCACATAATTCATGATTTTCTTATAAAAAATTCATGTTTACTTCATACTACTTAGGGAAATGAGTACCGTATCTGTTTAATGTTTTGTTAGATTAAAGTCTAACAATTATGCTTAAGGAGGAACCTTGATGTCAACTAAACGTCGTCTGTTTACATCTGAGTCCGTAACCGAAGGACATCCAGATAAAATTTGTGACCAAATCTCTGATTCAATTCTTGATGCAATTCTTACAAATGATCCGAATGCTCGTGTAGCATGTGAAACGTCTGTTACGACGGGTCTTGTTCTTGTTGCAGGTGAAATTACAACGAGTACGTATGTCGATATTCCAAAAATCGTTCGTGAAACGATCCGTGAAATTGGCTACACTCGTGCAAAATATGGCTTTGATGCCGAGACATGTGCTGTATTAACATCCATCGATGAGCAATCTGCTGATATCGCTCAAGGTGTAGATCAGGCACTTGAAGCTCGTGAAGGTCAAATGACGGATGAAGAAATCGATGCAATCGGTGCAGGTGACCAGGGGTTGATGTTTGGATTCGCTTGTAATGAAACGAAAGAGCTTATGCCTCTTCCGATTTCCCTTGCCCACAAAATTTCCCGTCGTCTGACTGAAGTTCGTAAAGAAGAAATCCTTCCTTACTTGCGTCCGGATGGAAAAACTCAAGTAACCGTTGAATATGATGAAAACGATAAGCCGGTTCGTATCGACACGATCGTTATCTCGACTCAGCATCACCCTGAAGTGACGCTTGAGCAAATCCAACGTAACTTAAAAGAATATGTCATCGATCCTGTTGTACCGAAAGAACTGATCGATGGAGAGACTAAATACTTCATCAACCCGACTGGTCGTTTCGTTATCGGTGGACCACAAGGTGATGCAGGGTTAACAGGACGCAAAATCATCGTTGACACATATGGCGGATACGCTCGTCACGGTGGCGGTGCATTCTCTGGTAAGGATGCAACGAAAGTGGACCGTTCTGCAGCCTATGCAGCACGTTATGTAGCGAAGAACATTGTGGCAGCAGGACTTGCTGAAAAATGTGAAGTTCAATTAGCGTATGCAATCGGTGTTGCTCAACCGGTATCCATCTCAGTTGATACATTTGGAACAGGTAAAGTTTCAGAAGACGTACTCATTGACGTTGTTCGCAATAACTTTGATCTGCGTCCTGCAGGAATCATCAAAATGCTGGACCTTCGTCGTCCGATCTACAAGCAGACAGCTGCTTACGGACACTTTGGCCGTACCGATATTGATCTTCCTTGGGAGCGTACAAACAAAGCGGAAGCATTAAAAGCGGAAGCGTTGAGCGAATAAGGAAAGATAGAGATAGAAGAGACCAACACTTTTTAGGGTGTTGGTCTTTTTAGTGATGGTGGATTGTAGTGAAATGAGATGTTTTGTGTATATCGGCATATAAATCTCATTTCGGCAGATAAAATGAAAAAACGGCAGATAAAATTGATTTTTGGCAGATAAATTTTGAAATTGGCAGACAACCATCAAGTTCATCAATTTTTTTACCAGTCACACATGAAAAAATTCCATGAGTAATCAAAGGCTGGTTGGGGTATCCCAAGTATAGGATATTAAAATGGTTTGATGCTTTTATAATATTGTCCTTTTTCTGCGTATTCTCTGGAAATGCGCTTCATTTCGCTAATATCATGTTCGTTTAACTCTCTCACTACTTTTGCCGGCCGGCCGAATGCCAGTGTGTTGGGAGGAATGACTTTCCCTTGTGGAACAAGGCTTCCTGCCCCAATAAATGCCCCTTCACCAATTTCAGCATTGTCGAGAATGATCGACCCCATGCCGATTAAAGCTTTTTTTCTGATTTTGCAGCTATGTAGAATCACTCCATGGCCTACGGTTACTTCATCTTCAAGAATAAGAGGGTTATTTGGACTCTGATGAAGAATGGAATTATCCTGTATATTTACTTTATTACCGATTTTCGTTGGAGCGACATCCCCTCTGATGACGGTGTTAAACCAGATGCTGGACTCTTCACCGACCTCCACATCCCCGGAGATGGTCACATGATCGGCAATGTATGCCGAGTGGGCGATGATTGGTTTTTTATCATAATATGGATAGAGCATTTTTTACTACCCCTTTCAATAATATTTACTATAATAATGGTAGCAGAATTCATTCACATAGAGAACTATTAAGGAGGAATTGCCATGTGGAAATGGGAAACAGATCAAGAAGCAAAGGCAGTCATCGTTATCATTCATGGAGCAATGGAGCATCATGGCCGGTACGGTTGGCTCATTGAAATGTGGCGTGCAGCAGGCTTCCATGTCATCATGGGGGATTTACCGGGTCAGGGTATGACTTCAAGAAGTCAAAGAGGACATATTGATTCGTTTGATGAATATATAGTGGAAGTGAAAGATTGGGTACAGGCGGCGTATCAATTTGAATTGCCTGTATTTGTGATTGGTCATAGTATGGGTGGGCTTGTTGCGGTGCGTATGCTTCAGGAATCCCATGTGAACCTGGCAGGTGTGATATTGTCCTCACCTTGTTTAGGCTTGGTCACGACCCCTTCAAAACCGATCGAGCTCTTATCCCACGGTTTGAATAAGATCGCTCCCATGGTGAAGTTTCCATCAGGATTAACGATTGATATGGCAACAAGAAATGCAGATGTACGTGAAATTGACAGCAACGATTCACTCTATATCACCAAGGTGTCTGTCCGCTGGTACAGGGAGCTCGCCCATGCGATCAAACTAGCTTTTATAAACCTGGAAAAAATGCCTGACGTTCCTCTGCTCGTGCTGCAGGCAGGTGACGACAAAATCGTCGATAAAAAAGCAGTGAAAAAATGGTTCAACGAACTGTCTTTATCTGAAATGCATTACAAAGAATGGCCGAAATGCTATCATGAAATCTATAATGAACCAGAAAGAGAAGATATCTTTGAATACTCGAAGATTTTCATTGAAAGTCGTTTGAAAGCGCTAGGATACATTTTGTAAAAGAGGTGGTAAAGGTGTCGATCCCAAGTGATCCCTTTTCGTTAATGACAAGAGTATACCGAAATGTTTTTCCGATTGTTCATAAAGAATTAGATGAGTGGAAGAGACGGGCAGAAGCGATCCCCAATCAGGAACTAAGAAGTCAGGCCCTTGCCAGTATCGAACATAAAACGTTTCACTGTGAAGGTGGATCGATCCTTTCCCTGCTGGCGCTGGACAAAAAAGAAGACACGATTCAATTTATCGTTGCCTATCAAACGATAAGCGATTATTTGGATAATCTGTGTGATCGAAGCGTTTCCCTGGATCCCGACGATTTTGCCCTTCTTCATCAATCCATGAAAGACGCCTTGACGGTGGGTGCTGAGCCTGCCAATTACTATGCTTTAAGGGCCGATCAGGATGACGGGGGGTATCTGAGGGATTTAGTGCTTACCTGTCAGTCTGTACTTGAATCATTGACCCACTATGATAGCATCCAAAAGGATCTTATACAGCTTTGTGAATACTACTGCGACTTGCAGATACATAAACATGTAAAAAAAGAGGAAAGGGTGGGAAGGCTGCAGAATTGGTTTGAAACCCACCGTTCGAACCTTCCGGAAATGAATTGGTACGAGTTTTCCGCCTGCTCCGGATCGACACTTGGCATCTTCTGTTTAGTGTCATACGCGTGCCGAAGCGATTTTCAGCCATCTTATACTGAAAAAATCAAACAAGGATATTTTCCATACATTCAAGGCTTACACATTCTTCTTGATTACTTCATCGATCAGGATGAGGATCATGAGGGGGGAGACTTGAACTTCTGCTATTATTACGAGGATGATGAGCATTTAAAAGAACGTCTGCTTCATTTCCTTCAGAAAGCAGACGAACACACCCATGAACTGCCCCATGCCAATTTTCACCGCCTGATCAACAAAGGTCTCATAGGCGTCTACCTGTCAGACGATAAGGCAAACAAACAAGAAAAAGTACAATCCTTCTCCAAAGAATTCATCGCACAAGCCGGCTGGATCACCAGATTCTTCTACATCAACGGAAAAATCTACCGCAAATGGAGAAATCGGAAAAAAACATCCTGAAAAAGAGGGACGGACCTTCGAAACAAGTTTCGAAGGTCCGTCCCTTTTTTTGTCTGTTTTATCAAACTATAGTCGGGAGTTAATATACTAAATTCGACCTTAAATACCATATATATACAAATAATATTCGTTGCCATCTTTCAATTTATGACAATTTACCCATCTTTAATATAGCGGAATATCATACTATTTAACTAAAAATATATTATTTCGTAATACTAAATAACTAATGTATTCTGAAAATATTTACTTTTCAGAATAATGGAGTATATTTTAATTAGTGTAAAAATTTAGTACATAACAAGAGGGGGAAACGTGTTTGAAATCTCGTAAAGTATTATCGATGGCCATGGTCGCGGCATTAAGTGTAGGGGCATTTGCTGTACCTGCATCAGCTGCAACCACAGTGCCTGAAAATGTGTTAGCGAAGCCGACGGTGAAACAAGATCATAAACATGGAGGGCCTTTTGATTTAGGCATTGCGAATGACGAGCGCCTGATTGAAATGCTGAAGGAAGAAGGCAAGATCAAGCAAAATGCGACACCTGCCGAAGCGGAAAAAGCATTGCAAAAGTTCCTGAAAGCGAAAGCGGAATCTGCTGAAAAAGAAGCGGAAGAAGGCGAACTACACGGTGAAGAAGCAGAAGCGAAGTCTAAGCTTCAAAAAGAAATGAAGAATAACAGCTTGACGTCAGGTAAGGGAAATAAGCTTGGACAAGCTAAGAAGAATGCACCGGCTTCTGTGGAAGAAGCAGCTTATAATGGAGAGAAAAGAACGGATGACGTGTTAGTTCTTTTAGTAGATTATCCTGATAAGCCTCATAATACATTAACTCCGGATGAAACTGATATGTATTACGATGATGAGGATGCTTATTCTAGAGCACATTATCAAGACATGTTATTCGGGACTGGTGGTTGGACAGGCCCAGACGGTAAAACCTATGTTTCCATGAAGCAATATTATGAACAACAGTCAGGTGGAAGCTATTCTGTGCAAGGTGAAGTTGCAGGTTGGTATACGGCAAGTAAGCCAGCTGCAGCATATGGTGGCAATGACCCACAACCCGATGGTAGTGACGTGAATGCAAGAGGCCTTGTAAAAGAAGCTTTAGAGGCAGCAGCTGCAGATCCGAATGTAGACCTTGCTGACTATGACAAATGGGATCGATATGATCTAGATGGGGATGGAGATTATCTTGAACCGGATGGACTTGTTGATCACTTAATGGTTATTCACTCTGGTGTCGGTGAAGAAGCAGGTGGAGGATCTTTAGGGTCAGACGCAATTTGGTCTCATCGTTGGAACCTAGGTGGTATTTTCCCAATCGCAGGTTCTCCGTCACCTGAAGTGGATTATTGGGGTGTAGGAACAATGTATGCTTATGACTACACGATCGAACCTGAAGACGGTGCTGTCGGAGTTATGGCCCACGAATTCGGTCATGATTTAGGTCTTCCAGACGAATATGATACACAATACTCAGGTACTGGTGAGCCGGTAAGCTACTGGTCCATCATGGCAAGCGGAAGCTGGGCCGGGGATATTCCTGGTACTCAGCCTACTGGATTCAGTCCTTATATGAAGGAAATGCTTCAGTCTTCTGCTGTAGTGGATAGTGCAGGTACTGAAGGAAACTGGCTGTCTGGATCAGAAATTGATTTAGAGGATGTTACTAGTAAAGGAATGGAAACACTCCTTGACGAAGCAAACACGAAAGGAACAAACAACGACGTAGTCAAAGTAAATCTTCCGCAAAAAGAAACAGTCATCAATGAGCCGGCAAGCGGTGAATTTGAGTACTTCTCAGGAAGTGCTGATGACCTACACAATTATTTAACTACTACTGTGGATTTAACGAATGCTACATCTGCTGAGTTCAATTTCAAAGCTTGGTATGACATCGAGAAAGATTGGGATTATGCATATGTAACGGTAAATGGTGAGCCTATTGCTAGTGACATTACTACAAATGAGGATCCATATGATGTTAATGCAGGAAATGGTATCACAGGCTCTTCTGACGGTTGGATAGATGCTTCATTCGATTTGTCTGATTATGCAGGAGAAGAAGTTGAGGTAGCCATTGAGTACGTAACAGACGGAGCAGTTTCAAATCCTGGTCTATATGCAGATGATTTATCTGTAGTGGTCGATGGACAAGAAGTATTGTTTGATGACGCTGAAGGCGACGCTGAATTCAATTTAGACGGCTTCACGAAAAACGACGGTATCAAACGCTCAGACCACTACTACCTACTGGAATGGCGCAGCCACAACGGTGTAGATGAAGGTCTTGCCAACATCCGCCGTGGTGCAAGCATAATGAAATATGATGGTGGTCTGGTAGTATGGTATGTTGACAAACAATTCAGCGAAAACTGGACAGGAACTCATCCTGGAGATGGATTCGTCGGGGTTGTCGATGCAGACCAAAAGACAAATTATTGGAGCGATGGTACAGTTGGATCGACTCGTTACCAGGTACACGATGCTGCATTCAGCTTAAATAAATCTGAGAAAATGTTCTTGGATTACTCTGGTATTACCGGTATCACGATGAAAGACAACCACACTAAACGTAACCCATTATTTGACGATAGTGCGGATTACAGCAACAAAGGTATGGTAGACGCCGGACGTAACGTACCAAATTACGGATTGAAATTCCGTGTGGTAGGCCAAAGTGCTGACGGTACTGTAGGTAAGGTATTACTGTACAAATAATTCAAAACATCAAAGGGTGACTGCCATCTCGGCAGTCACCCTTTAAGCATGTTAGTGGACATTTTTTACTACTGAATTGATAATAATACTCACATCAATTAAAGGAGATGTCCATTTTGAAGCTAAGTGTTTTAGATCAATCACCCATTTCAGAAGGAATGAGCCCACAAGAGGCTTTACATCATACAGTACAATTAGCACAGCATGTCGAGAAGTTGGGATTCGAACGTTTCTGGGTATCCGAGCATCATGATTCAACGGGACTTGCGGGTTCCTCCCCGGAGGTGTTGATCGCCCATCTGGCACAGAATACGTCAAGAATCCGTGTTGGTTCCGGAGGGGTGATGCTTCCTCATTACTCTTCTTATAAAGTAGCGGAGAACTTTCGATTGCTTGAAGGGCTGAACCCGAATCGGATTGACTTAGGCCTCGGGAGGGCACCTGGCGGAATGCCGATGGCAACGATGGCCCTGCACGACGGGAAGCCTAGGGACGTCAATCGATATCCTGAACAAATCGATGATCTGCTGGGGTACTTAACCGATTCATTACCGGATACCCATCCCTATCAAGGATTAACGGCAGCACCGATAATTGAAACGATGCCGGAAGTATGGATGCTCGGTTCAAGTCCATCCAGTGCGATGCTGGCGGCACAAAAAGGATTACCGTATACCTTTGCCCAGTTTATTAATGGGGAAGGCGGCCCTCAATATACGCAGGCTTACAGAAATAACTTTGTTCCTTCCGAATACCTGAAGGAGCCAAAGAACATCGTAGCCGTGTTTGCTATCTGTGCTGAAACGGATGAAGAAGCAGAAAGAGTCGCATCCAGCATAGACTTAGCGATCTTAATGATTGAACAAGGCATGCGTTCAAACGGGACACCAAGCCCTGAAAAAGCGGCTGCTTATCAATACACCCCATTTGAAGAAATGAGAGTACGGGAAAATCGCAAACGCATGGTGGTGGGAAATCCTAAAAAAGTGAAAGAACAACTACTTTCACTCAGTGAACAGTACGAAACAGATGAAATCATGCTCGTCAGTATCACCCATGACTTTCAAGATAAACTCAAATCATTTGAATTAATTGCTAAGGAATTATTATAGAAAATAGGGACGGACCTCGAAAAGGTCCGTCCCTATTTTTACTATTTTCATCTCTTCTCCAATGCCACAATGAACGGCGGATTATTAAGCTGGTTCATGAATTGGTATCTCAGGACATGAACATAGTTTTGATCCAGTCTTTCAACATAGCGAAGGATGTAATCTCTCTCTACCGCACCCTCAGGATGTCCGTGATAAATGACAAGGACGAGGATCCCTTCAGGTGCCATCATTTCCAGGATTTGATTCAAGGCGAGTATCGTGGTTTTCGGACGGGTAACGATATCCTTGTCACCGCCAGGTAGGTATCCAAGATTAAATACTGCCCCCGTCACTTTCCCGTGGTGCAATGGAGGAATGACGTTCATCACTGTCTCGTGCCCTTGATGAAAGAGTGTCACCCGGTGAGCAAGATCATGGGTGATGAGCTGTTCTTTTGTGTTTTCAATAGCTTCCTCTTGAATGTCAAAACCGTATACCCGGCCATTTTCTCCTACTAACCGAGCCAGGAATAAGGTGTCATGTCCATTTCCGAGTGTCGCGTCTATTGTAATATCTCCTGGTTTGACAACCCGTTCCAGAAGCTCTCTCGCAAAAGGTAAGATTCGATCTAATTTCATGTTTTCACATCCACTTTATAGTATTTTCCCTGCCAGCTGTCCCGGCGTTTAAGTTCATCATCAATGGCGTTCAATACACTCCATTTATTCACGCTCCACATCGGTCCGATCATCAGGTCGATAGGTCCGTCCCCCGTAATGCGGTGAACGATCATTTCCGGTGGAATGACTTCCAGCTGATCGCAAACCAATTTTACGTAATGATCGAAATCCATGAAGTCGAGCAGTCCTTTTTCGTATTGCTTGACCATGGGAGTTCCTTTTAGAAGGTGCAGGAGATGAATTTTGATCCCCTGGACGTCAAGCTTGGCCACTTCACGTGCGGTTTCCATCATCATTTCTTCATCTTCTTGAGGAAGTCCGTTAATAATATGGGAACAGACCCGTATACCGTGTTTTCTTAATTTATTGACTCCTTCGACATAGCACTGATAATCGTGGGCCCGATTGATCAACGAGGCGGTTTTTTCGTGAACGGTTTGCAGGCCCAGTTCTACCCATAAGTAGGTTCTTTCGTTCAATTCAGCTAAATATTCGACTACATCGTCAGGAAGGCAGTCCGGACGGGTAGCGATAGAAATACCTACAACATCCTCTTGTTCGAGAACGGATTCATATTTCTCTTTTAGCACATCAACAGGGGCGTGAGTGTTGGTGAAGGCTTGGAAATACGCCATATACTTACCGTCTTTCCACTTCTTGTGCATTCTTCCTTTAATGTCATTGAATTGCTTTTCTAAAGAGTCGACCCTGCTTCCGGCAAAGTCCCCTGAGCCGGCAACACTGCAAAAAGTACAGCCGCCATGGGCGACCGTGCCATCCCGGTTCGGGCAATCGAAGCCGCCATCCAAAGCAACCTTAAAGACTTTATGTCCAAAGTGATTTCGTAAATGGTAGTTCCACGTATGATATCGTTTTAAATCTGTGGCATATGGAAATGGGTTTGTCGTCATGACAAACACCTCCTACGTTTCAATGTGTAAAAAAAAGTATGTATGGCTCAAAGAGATTTTAACATGAACACGGGGTCAAATGTATCCTGCATAGAGAAATAGGTGAAGATTACCACTTCTGAAACGGGCAATCAGGTTCAAACTAAGATGGAGGAGAGTAAGGATGGGACCTTCCTCTTCTTTATTCTATACGTCAAGGAGGTAGTCGAAATGGCAACAAGAAATTCGGTTGATGAATGCATTCAAAAGTGTGAAGATGCCATTCGTTACGCTCAAGAACAATATAAATCCGGGACACAGCAAGAGCATTACCACGATGTGGAATACACTCAAGCCATGCAGCAGCTTGAAGAAGCGGTGAATGACGTTGCTCATTTGGCCAATAGCGCCAACTCTCAACAGCGTGAACAATTGCATCGAATGAGACTTCAGCTTCAGGCGTTACAAAATGAGATGATTTTGTTAGATCATGATCCAAATGTAGTAGGAGGTAAATTACATTGACCACACGTTCTGATAAAAAAAACCCTGAACAAAAGACCCGCAGTGATTTCCGTAATTTAGATACAGAATTCGGGGCTGAAAACAATCCTGTCAAAGCTGCGAAAAAGCGTTACGAAAAACAGGGACAGCCTGTTAAATCCGATCATCATAACGGAAAATAATGGACAGAAACCAGGTGCTTTTTACATACGTGCACCTGGTTTTTTTAGTTGTGAAAAAGGACATCTATTTTGAGAAATAATTCTTGCCACCTTTCACAAAAAAGAGTAAAATCCTTTTGGGACTCGAAATAAAATGGTGGAAAGGGGGCAGAATCATGCCCAAATCATTATGGTTGCTTGTCATTGGAATGATGGTGAATGTGACAGGTGCCTCTTTTTTATGGCCACTTAATACCATTTATCTACATGAGAATTTAGGGAAGTCACTGTCTGTAGCGGGAATTGTGCTGATGATGAACGCTGGAGCAAGCGTCATCGGAAATCTGATCGGGGGAACACTTTTTGATAAGCTTGGTGGATACCGCTCGATATTAGTAGGGATTTCGATTACCTTGACTGCACTCATCGGGATGAATATTTGGCATGGCTGGCCTCACTATGTGGTCTTTTTGACCATTGTTGGATTTGGCTCAGGGATCGTCTTTCCTTCCATGTATGCCATAGCAGGTTCGGTATGGCCTGAAGGTGGACGGAAAGCATTCAATTCCGTCTATGTGGCGCAAAATATTGGAGTTGCCGTTGGAGCCGCATTAGGAGGATTCGTCGCCTCGTTTTCCTTTAACTATATATTCTTAGCGAATCTTAGTATGTATATCGTCTTTTTCTTCATTGCCTTATTGGGTTATCGAAACATTTCCGTTAACGGTCATCAAACATCCGTGTTGAATGAGTCTAAGGTGATAAGGGATAAATCGAAACTGAAGGCACTGCTCTTCATTTGTGTGGCCTATTTATTATGCTGGATGGGCTATGTACAATGGCAATCCACCATTGCAACGTACACCCAGGAAATCAATATTTCCTTGAAACAATATAGCTTATTGTGGACGATCAATGGAGCATTGATTGTGGTTGCACAGCCACTTTTATCGAAAGCCATCAAGCGTTTTGAACATAATTTAAAGCTTCAAATTATGATTGGGACGATTATTTTCATGGTTTCGTTCGCAGTGGCTTCGATTGCCGATCAATTTCAATGGTTTGCCATTGCGATGATCATTCTGACGATTGGTGAAATGCTCATATGGCCGGCTGTTCCTACCATTGCTAACTCACTGGCTCCAAAAGGGAGAGAAGGGTTCTATCAGGGAATCGTCAACAGTACAGCAACAGGAGGAAGAATGATCGGACCGTTTATCGGAGGAGTATTAGTCGACTTATTCAGCATGCAGGTACTGTTTATGACGTTGATCGCTTTCTTCATGGTCTCATTAGTCATTACGAGTCAATATGACCGTCCGTTGAAAAAGAAAAGCCCAGTCTCCGTATCGGTTCAACAATAAAGAAAACCCCAATGAGGATTCATTGGGGTTAATTCCATATAAAAAGGGCTCCCGTTTCCTACGGAAGCCCACTTGCAAAAAATTGAGGCGAGAGATCAGCAAACGCCACATCGTTTGTTGTCACAAGGACGTGATCCCCGACTTACACAATTCAGCTCATCGCTATAATAGAATAGCATAGGACTTATAAGAAAACAAGACTATTTTACAAAAAATAATCTAATCAGTTAGATTATAGGAAGTTTTAGAAATATTTATAGTCGTTTCTAAGAAGCATTACTATAGAAAAATAGGAATGGGAAAAAATCGAATAAAAACGTAACGATTGAACGCAGAACTTTAAGTTAAACCTTTTTCTTGAGCCAATATTTTATGAGTGGACCCGTATTTCCAAACACAGGGTCCAATGATGGACACGGAACGTTCTTAATTTCAATTAGAACACCTGGCCGTTCTCGTAATGAACCTTTTTTTAAATTATAATCATCCCCGTTCGGATAAGCTCCTGCGACTTTAAAGTCGGGACTTGCGGATAATTTCTTATGTCCTGTCCCGGCTGGAAGGATGATCACATCACCTTTATGAACCGTCACTTCCTCGCCCATTTCGCCGCCTAATTGAACCGTTGCCTCACCTTCCATAACCCCTAATGCTTCATGTGCATTACTATGGTAATGGTGGTAATCATATATGCCATTTGTCCAACTATTGAGCCACTGATTTCTGTTGAAGAGCTCTTCGGCGTCATGAGGATGATCAAGTGCATTCCGGTAAATGATTACGGGCAGGTCCGGGTTGTTCGGGATGATTCCATCGTCTTCGAAATAAAATATTTTCAGTTCTGCGATTTTCATCCTTTCATTCCTCCATTCATTGTTAAGAAGTTTCCCTAATTCCGTATAAATTAAACCGATTCTCCACTAGTAATTGAAAGATTGGCAAACCGTTTTCATTTCCGCAACGAAGGTGATTGTATGTGCTACTATAGATGTATATGTTCTCTTTCAAAAACAGAGGAGGCAAAGGAAATGAGCAGCTTATTAAAAAAGGTATCCGTCGAAATGATTGAAATCATTCTTGAGAACGCTTTCGAATGGTTGGTCGTCGTTGATAACGAAGGCACGATTATTTATATAAATGACAATTACTGTCGCTTTCTAGAGGTTGAGCGTAATAAAGCGATTGGCTCACATGTGACTAACGTCATCGAAAACACACGCATGCATATTGTTGCGAATAGTGGCAAAGAGGAAGTGGCAGACCTTCAATATATAAAAGGGAACTATATGATCGCCAATCGAATTCCGATTCGGGTTGATGGCAAGGTGATAGGAGCATTTGGATCTGTGATCTTCCGGGACACGAGTGAATGGATGCAAATGAGTTCTCACGTAAAGAACATGATGTCTAAAATTCAAAGTTACATTCAAGATATCAATACAGGCGTGAAATACACGCTGAATGATATTATCGGTGAATCACCCGGGATGAATAAATTGAAGGACAAAGCTCAAATGATCGCCCCCAGTGACATTTCGATCCTGATCAGAGGGGAGAGTGGAACGGGTAAAGAACTGTTCGCCCATAGTATTCACCAGTTGAGCGAAAGAAGCGGACAACCTTTTATTAAAGTGAACTGCGCGGCGATACCGGAGCAGCTACTGGAATCAGAGCTATTCGGTTACGAAGAAGGAGCTTTTACAGGAGCGAAAAAGGGTGGTAAAAAAGGGAAGTTTCAGCTGGCTCATAAGGGGACACTATTCCTTGATGAAATTGGGGACATGCCTCTCAACATGCAGGCGAAGCTTCTCAGGGCTTTACAGGAAGGGGAGGTCGAGGCCGTCGGTTCAACAAGGATTCAGCATGTGGATGTCCGCATCATCGCCGCAACGAACCGTCCCCTTGAAAAAATGATGGAAGAAAAACGATTTCGAAGCGACCTGTACTATCGTATTAATGTAGTCCCTTTTCAAATTCCCCCACTCCGTGAGCGGAAAGAAGATATCGAGAATTTGGCTGCCTTTTTCTTGGAAAAATCCACAAAATCATCGGGGAAACGGATCCAAGGATTTGAAAACGAAGTGATCCAGATTTTTCGTTCCTATAGCTGGCCCGGGAATCTGCGTGAATTAGAGAATGTCATTAACGCCTCCACCTATTTGTCTAATGAAAGCTGGATTTCTCTTCAGTCACTGCCTTCTTATATGAAGGTTGGAAACTTATATGATGTCGGCTCTAAAACATTAAAAGAAATTCTTGAAGAAACGGAGAAATCCGTGTTGACTCAAAGCTTGCAAACTCATCAGCACGATAAACGAAAGGTCGCAGAGACACTGGGGATAAGTAAATCAAGCTTGTATGAGAAATTAAATAAATATCAGCTTTTATGATAGGGTTGTGCCGGCAGTCCGGAAATATGGAAAACAGTCCATATTTCCGGACTGTTTTATTTTTAGTGCAAATATGTACATTTCGTGACTAAAACGGTGAATTTGTCCAGAATCCTGGAATTCTTATATTTTGTGGGTGAGAAAAGGAGTGATTGATTAGTAATCTGAAAGTTGGCACAATTATTGCATGTATTCTATTTGAAAGTATTTTATGGAAAGGAGAGAAGAAGGTTAGATAAAAATGTAAACGATTTCATTTTGCGTTGATCATCTTTAGAGAACAAAGGGGGAAATATCATGTTAAGCATGATCGGTCTTATTGGAGGACTCATTTTATTAATCTTTTTAACGATGAGGGGCATGAACATATTGATTGTTGGTCCCATATCGGCTTTATTCGTCGCAGTGTTGAGTGGTATGCCGCTCTTTCCGCAGTTAGCGGGAGAGGGGGAAGCGAATCTCGTTTCAAACTATATGTCAGGCTTTACAAGCTTCGTCGCTGCCTGGTATCTGATGTTCTTATTGGGTGCCGTTTTCGGAAAAGTGATGGAAGACAGCGGGGCCGCTGATAGTGTCTCACGGTTTGTAGTAGAAAAACTGGGGATGAAGTATGCCGTGTTCGCCATTGTGCTTGCCTGTGCGGTTTTAACATACGGGGGAGTCAGTCTCTTTGTAGTGGCATTCTCTGTTTATCCTATGGCCGTTAGTTTATTTAAACAAGCGGATCTGCCACGCCGTTTCATTCCTGCGGCATTAGCATTCGGGTCGGTCACGTTCACGATGACTTCTGCAGGTTCACCTGAGATCCAAAACTGGATCCCGATTGAATATCTGGGGACAACACCATATGCAGGCTGGGAAGTCAGCTTGATCGTTGCCGTGTTTATGGCGGTGTTTGGCTACTGGTGGTTAAAACGTATGATCACCAAAGCAGTCAATAAAGGAGAGAAGTTTCATTCACGTGAAGAAGATCCGGTCATTGATGAGGGAAGACCTTTACCTAATCCGTTCATGGGATTGGTGCCATTATTAGTCGTCCTTATCCTGGCTTTCACTTTCCACGATTCTTTAAAACAATCCGCTCTTATCATTGCCTTATTAGGTGGTGTGATTTCGGCTTACGTGTTAAATCGCAAATATTTCAAAGGCTTCTGGGGTGCTGTTTCCGAAGGTACGGTTGGAGCATTGATCGCCATAGGTAACACAGCGGCCGTCGTTGGATTCGGAGGAGTGGCCAAAGCCGTTCCAGCCTTCAGTACAGCCGTTGATGTCATGACGAATATTCCTGGATCCCCATTGATCGGTGGAGCCATCGCCGTCAGTGTGATAGCAGGGATGACCGGTTCAGCTTCCGGTGGTCAAGCGATCGCATTGCCGATCCTCGCTCCTCACTATGTTGATATGGGTGTGAATCCTGAAGCCCTTCACCGGGTAGTCGCGATATCTTCAGGAGCACTGGACTCATTGCCGCACAATGGATATGTCGTGACGACGATCCGCTCGATCTGTAATGAATCACATGGAGAAGCGTATGGTGCGGTAGGTGCAGTAACCGTCATTGTCCCACTTATCGGTTTAGCATTAGCGATTCTTTTATTCTCATTTGGCGTAGGGATCTAAGAAAGGAGTATCATCATGGTTGAAAATAAAGTTGTATTCATAACAGGGGCAGCGCAAGGGATCGGGTACGAAATCGGAAGAGAATTCGCTGCTAATGGAGCAAATGTCGTCCTGACGGATCTGCAGGAAGACACCGTTCAAAAAGCCTCTGAGGCCCTTAAGGCAGAAGGATATGAAGTTCTTGGACTGCGCTGTGACGTGACATCGGAATCGGAATTAAAAGAGGCAATCTCTAAAACGGTGGATCACTACGGGAAGCTGGATGTCTTAATCAATAATGCAGGACTACAACATGTATCCCATATTGAAGAGTTCCCGACAGAGAAATTTGAACTTCTCATAAAAGTCATGTTGACCGCTCCATTTGTCGCGATCAAGCATGCCCTGCCTCACATGAAGGAGCAGGGATCGGGACGGATCATCAACATGGCCTCCATTAATGGCTTAGTCGGTTTCTCCGGCAAAGCAGCCTATAATTCTGCCAAACACGGAGTCATCGGCCTCACGAAGGTAGCGGCATTGGAAGCGGCACAGGATGGAATTACCGTGAATGCGGTTTGTCCTGGGTACGTGGACACTCCCCTGGTTCGCAATCAGCTGGGGGACCTTGCAAAAACGCGCAATATACCGTTTGAAAGAGTGATAGAAGAAGTCATCTATCCTCTCGTACCGCAGAGAAGATTACTGGATGTCAAAGAAATTGCAGACTATACCATGTTCCTATGCAGCGACGCAGCCAAGGGAATTACCGGGCAGGCAGTCGTGCTGGACGGCGGGTATACGGTTCAGTAGCCTGGTGGAGGAGAAACGACCTTTTAGGAGGTCGTTTCTTTTATTGGGTGAGGTTGAAATGGTGGCGATTTATGGTGAGTCTTTATTTGGTGTAAAAAGTCAAGTCCTTAATAATGTG
>NZ_JBITPL010000012.1:0-20212 GCF_050467885.1 Rossellomorea sp. NRS-1567
CAACATTATGGGGCCAGTGCAGCTTTGCCCTGCGGGGTCTCGACCTTTCCTCTATTACCCGCAGGAGTCAAGTGCCTTCCGCTACAATCCACTCTGTGCTTCTATATTCTCACTTCCTATTAACTTATAGACAAACAGAAAGGAGCACAAAACCTCATTAGGATAATTCGAAAATCAGATATTAGTGAATGGCTACCGATATTACCCGCCAAGGATTTAGCTTGTCCTCATATAAATTAGTAATGACAAAAAATAAGAGAACCAATCAATACCTCTTGTAAATGAAAAAATGTATTTTTTTGAATGTTTTTTGTCACCTTTTGGCTCTGCCACGAAATACTTCTATAGATGGTGAGGGGAACTGCGTAGACTCCTGCGGAAGAACGGGCGTACCGAGACCCCGGAAGCGAAGCTGAGGAGGCTCGGCCGAACGTCCGCGGAAAGCGGAGCGGTTCCCCTCACCATCATGCACACACTATTTGGCAGTGCCCGGTAGATTAAATGTATGTAACAAAATCTGAGAAAAGAGCCTTCATAATTAACTAAATCCCGCTATTCTTCCCCATTGAATCCAAACTTAAGAATTTCCATTTCTCTTATGATAAAATGGACATGTTCATAATAAAGCAGGTGAATGAAGATGATATACATAGGAGTAACAGGCTGGGGAGATCATGATACCCTTTATGAAAATGTTTCCCCAAGGGACAAACTAAAAGAATACGGTGCACATTTTCCGATTGTCGAGGTGGACACAACTTTCTATGCGGTCCAGCCTCTTCGAAATGCTGAAAAATGGGTAAAAGAAACACCGAAAGACTTTAAGTTTATTGTAAAGGCTTATCAGGGAATGACTGGACATCAGCGGGGAGAGATCCCTTTTGAAACAAAGGAAGAGATGTTCAATGCCTTTAAGGAATCCCTTGCTCCGTACGTAGATTCAGGTAAATTAGCGATGGTTCTGCTTCAATTCCCCCCTTGGTACGATTGTAAAAAGGAGCATGTTGACTATATCCGGTACTGCCGGGAGCAGCTAAAGGGATTTCCACTATCGTTGGAGTTTCGGAATCAAAGCTGGTTCAGACCGGAGTTCCGGGATAAGACGTTAACGTTTATGAAAAAGGAAGGGTGGATCCATAGCATTTGCGATGAACCGCAAGCGGGGGAAGGATCTGTACCACGGGTGTTGGAAACCACTCATAAAGATGCCACGCTCATTCGTTTTCACGGCAGAAATCTGTACGGCTGGAATAAACCGAATGGGGAAGACTGGCGGGAGGTTCGTTATTTATATCGCTATAATCGAGCAGAGCTTGAGGAGTGGATTCCGCATATTCATCAGTTACACGAAACCTCTGAAGATCTCTATATTCTTTTTAATAATAATTCTGGTGGAGATGCCGCTGACAATGCAAAAGAGCTCATTGAATTATTAGACCTTGAATATGGTGGACTTGCACCAAAGCAACTGGATTTATTTTAGCTGACAGGAGATGAAAGACAGATGGAATGGATCGTTCTTCTATCAATCGGACTACTAGCAGGAGCGATAGGGTCCCTCGTAGGACTGGGCGGAGGAGTCATCATTGTTCCTGCCCTTATCTATTTCGGTACATATACAAGCTTGATAGAGGGAATGAATCCTCAGACAGCTGTAGGAACATCATTGGTCATTATGATTTTCACAGGGTTATCATCCACCCTTGCTTATTTAAAGCATAAGACCGTTGATTATAAAAGCGGCCTGATCTTCTTTGCCGGCAGCGGGCCGGGTTCAATACTTGGAGCATGGGTAAACAAGGGATTGAACATGGAAAGCTTTAATTTATATTTTGGTATTTTTATGATTCTGATTGCCATTGTGCTCATGATAAGAAACAAGTTGAAGCCTATTGAGAAATTCAAGGATGCCTCTTTTCAACGGGAATTTACCGATCCGGGCGGAAACACCTTCCGATATGGATATCCTCCTGTATTAGGAGCGGCTATTGCCTTTGTAGTTGGATTTACATCTGGTTTATTTGGTATCGGCGGTGGATCATTAATGGTACCTGCAATGATCTTGATTTTTCTATTTCCACCTCATGTAGCCGTCGCCACTTCCATGTTCATGATTTTTCTATCGGCTTTGGTCAGCTCGGGAACGCATGTCATGTTTGGCAATGTCAAGTGGTTGTATGCACTGGCACTCATTCCAGGCGCCTGGATAGGGGCGAAGTTTGGGGCCTATTTGAATACGAAGCTTGAATCAAAAGTCTTAGTGAGTGTTTTACGGATTATATTGGTTTTAATTGGAATTCGTTTGATTTACCAAGGTATTACAGGATAACATACCTCCAATAGGAGTGAGCAAATAGTGAGAGAAACCATTCATATTTATCATACAAACGACCTTCACAGTCATTTTGAACATTGGTCAAGGATTCGGGATTTTTTGAAGATGAGAAAACAATGGCATCTGGATGAAGGGGAGCCTGTTTATCTATTTGATATCGGAGATCATGTAGACCGCTGGCATCCATTAAGTGAAGCGACTTTAGGAAAAGGAAATATCGATTTTCTAAATGAAGTCGGCTTTGATGCAGTAACAATTGGGAACAATGAAGGAATTACACTGGACTATGAAGATTTAAACAGCCTCTATGAAAATGCAGATTTTCACGTGATTGTAGGCAATCTATTAGATCGGTCGTCGCAGCATCCAAGCTGGGTCAAAACCCATCATGTTTATCAAACGAATAATGGCATGAAGATTGGTGTCATCGGATTGACAGCTTATTTCAAACCTTTTTATAAAGCCCTGGGTTGGAATATTACATCTCCGGTGGAGGAGCTTGAGAAATTGGTTCAAGAGCTTCACCCGCAGGTGGATATGGTGATTCTTCTTTCCCATCTGGGGATTCGGGATGATGAGCTGATTGCAGAGCGATTTCCCGAAGTAGACGTTATCCTTGGAGCTCATACCCATCATGTTTTGCATCAAGGAAAAGAAATTAAGGGGACGATGCTTGGCGCAGCAGGAAAATATGGTCATTATGTCGGTCATATGATGATTGAGGTTGACACTGCCAGTAAAAAGATTGTCGGCAAAAAAGCACAACTTTATGAACAGCAGGAGCTTCCCTTTGTCGAAAAAGAAGAGCAGGAAAATCTCGAGTGGTATCGAGAAGGAGAGGATTTGTTAGGGGAGGAAGTAACCGAGCTTGCCAAACGCCTGCCAGTGGATTGGTTTAATCCTTCCCCACTTCCAAATGTGTTATGTGATGCTCTTGCTGAATGGTGCGAGGCTGATTGTGCCTTCCTCAATTCAGGCTTACTCATTGATGGACTGAATGAGGGGACAGTGACGAAACAGGATCTGCACCGGATTTTGCCTCATCCCATCAATCCATGTCTCATCGAGATGAAGGGGGCAGAGCTGAAGGAAATCATTAAACAAACATTTAATGAGGAATGGCCGCATCTTCAAGTAAAAGGATTAGGGTTCAGAGGCAAAGTGATGGGCCGGTTTGTATATACGAATATTCAATTCAAAGGCCATGAAATCTTAATCGATCACAACCCGATTGATTCACAGAAGATATACAAGCTTGCCTTACCTGATATGTTCACGTTTGGCCACTTCTTTCCAGATCTTCAAAGGCTCGGGAAAAAATACTTTATGCCTGAGTTTTTAAGGGATATCCTCCAGTGGAAATTAAAGCAGTAAATGTATCACCGTTTCCATCCTCTCGTCATACATATGAGGGAAAGGAGCGATGAAACATGATGAATGTATCTCCGATTACCATTCAGGGACATACCTTTTTAGCGATTTCTGTTGAACTGCCCAAAACCAATCTCCTCGTTGTGACGAGTGATATAGGATATATAATGTGTGGAGCACTGGACGTAGCGTTACTAAATGAGAAGTTGAAAGACAGAGGAATCATTGCGGGAAGAGCCGTCGGTGTAAAAACAATCGATCAGCTCCTGGACGCCCCTCTGGAATCCATCACCTATGAGGCAGAAAATCGCGGCATCACACCGGGCATGATCGGCCGGGATGCATTGTTGAAAATGATATAAGAGTTAAAAGGACCAGCTGCTTTTTTGAAAGCGCTGGTTTTTTGTTGGGTGAATATCAACACCCGCTTTATATTCTTTCATGAATAATTAACAATATATAAGGAAATACACCTTGCAAGAACGTTTTTATCCTTTATAATGGAGATACTAGGAAATTTTGTCGAAAAATGAAAGAATTACATAGGAGAATTCTATGAGGCTAATATCAACTAGGGCTTTGAAACCGGGCATGGTTCTAGCTACAACCGTATATAATATGAGAGGTCAAGCTTTAATTCATGATAACGTTCCGATTACAGAACGGATGATTTTCAGATTGCAGGAGCTTAGTATACAGTATGTCTATATTGAAGATTCCCTATCGAAGGGAATCCATGTAAAGGGAACTGTTTCGAGTAAGGTAAGGCAGCAAGCTGTAAACAATATTGAGATGGCCTTTAATCAACTAAGCGCATCGAAAGCGCCACCTGGTGTGCTCATGATTGAAGATAGTGCCAAGCAATTGAAGCAGGTGATTGATGTAGTCTTGTCTGAAGTAAAGGCGAATCATGATCTCCTAACCATTTTGACGGATGTTTTCACATATGACTCCTATATTTTTCACCATTCATTTAATGTGACTTTGTATACGTTATCCATAGGTCTGGAACTTAAACTGTCTACCAAACAGCTCGAGCAGTTAGGCGTGGGGGCAATTTTGCATGATATCGGTAAGATGCTTGTGCCGGAGGAAATTCTCCTGAAACCAGGGAAGCTGACAGAAGACGAATTTGGTGAAATCAAGAAGCATTCAGAACACGGTTTTGAGATTTTGCGACAGCTTCATTCTGTGTCCCTGATCATTGCTCACTGCGCGTACCAGCACCATGAGAGGCTTGATGGATCTGGTTATCCACGAGGGATCAAAGGTGAGGATATCCACCCCTTTGCAAAAATCATAGCGGTGGCCGATGTATTCGACGCTATGACGTCAAATCGTGTATACCGGAAAGCCATGCTTCCACATCAAGCGCTGGAGGTATTATATGCAGGAAGCGGTACTCTGTTTGATGCAAATGTGATTGAAGCCTTCAGGTCTTCTGTGGCCATGTATCCGAATGGGATGGTTGTCGAGATGAATGATGGCCGAAAAGGAATTGTGACCGATCAAAATAAAGGTGTAACGGAACGACCGGTGATTCGGATCATCGAAGAAGATGGACAGGAAATACAAACGCCTTATACCATGGATTTAAGTACGGAATTAGATAAGGTAATTACCGGATTTGATCCGGATTATGAACCCCAATCTCTTAAAATTAAATAATTTTTTTGCGTTAAACCCCTCTTACTTTGCATACAAATAGCTTGTAAGGGGGGATTTTTTTGTCAAAGTTTAAAACATACAAACCCCGAAGAGGAGGGCCGCTGCCTTTTCGTTATGTGATGATCATCACGATTCTATTCTTTATGATTTCGACTGGATTCGGATTGTGGATCATTAACAAAGGTTTGAAACCGACACTGCTTGCGTATGCTGAAACTCAAACCAGCAGGATCGGTACGTTGGTTATTAATAAAGCGATAAACAAAAAAATTGCCGATGTTCTTGATATTTCGGATATAACCGAGGAAGTAAAGAATACAGAAGGCGACATTGTTTCATTTAAATATAATACTCAAACCATCAATCGGGTTCAGGCAGAAATCACCAACTTAGTTCAGCAAAACCTTCAAGAAGCAGAAGAAGGAAATTTAGAAAACCTTGAATTTATTACCGAAGTGGAAATTGATGAAGGGAAGTCTAAAGCAGCGAAAGGGATTACTTACTCGGTGCCTCTTGGTCAAGCGACCAACAACGTGTTACTCGGTAACCTTGGGCCAAAAGTGCCGATTCGCTTTCATTCCATCGGAGATGTCCGTTCTGATATTAAAACTACGGTAGAGCAATTTGGGATTAATAATGCTGTTGTGAAAGTGTTTGTCGAGCTGGAAGTCAATGTCCAGATCATCATTCCATTTGCAACGAAAACCGAAACCATCAAGCAGGATATCCTGGTTGCCATGGGTACCGTTCACCTGGATGTACCGCAGTTTTATAACAATGGAGGAGGGGAATCCAGTCCTTCCATTGAAATTCCCACAAATTAGTCAGGAAAAAAAGTTGTCAAAAGAATGATAGTTTGTTATATTAATAAAGAAAATTTTATAACACACCACATCATCAGTCCGATGGGGTAGAGGCGCAGAGTTCAAGAGTAAGCTGTTTGAGAATGACAACTGTGAGAACAGATGAAAGGGAACTTTTGCCGAAGTAATTATGCATGTCGAATGTGTATTTGCTGGGGTTATCTTGAAGAAGGATAACACTGTCATTATAGGGGAATCTCTATAATGGGGAGCTACAGATCGTGATGGAGCACTTAAATTACTTACTAAGGTAATGATAGCTTCTCTATCGTTGCCTTTTTTTATTATCCTCTATCATGCTACGATGGTTCCCCCCTATCAAATAGGAGGAGGACATTATGGAAAACACGATTTACTCACTATTACCACCCCTTTTAGCCATTCTTATGGTTATACTTACGAGACGGGTTCTACTTTCACTGGGAGTAGGAATCGTTGCGTCTGCCTTTCTGTTAGCAGATTTCTCAATTTCGAAAACATTCAGCTTTATGTGGGACGCCTTTAAAGGCATCTTTGTCGCAGATGGAGCACTCAACACCTGGAATGTCTATATTATTTTCTTCTTACTCATTCTAGGAGTCATCACAGCATTTGTGAATATTTCCGGCGGTAGCCGCGCATTCGGTGAATGGGCGATGAAACGAGTGAAAACGAGAAAAGGGGCGCAGCTTCTTGCAGCCGTTTTAGGTATCATAATTTTTATTGATGACTATTTTAACGCCCTTGCCGTTGGACAGGTTTCGAGACCCATTACGGATCGTCACAAAATTTCACGTGCGAAACTGGCCTATATCATCGACTCGACATCGGCACCCATTTGTGTCGTTTCACCAATCTCAAGTTGGGGAGCGTACATCATCGGTATTATCGGTTCGATTCTGGCTACACACAGTATCACAGAGTACACAGCATTTTCAGCCTTCGTTCAAATGATTCCGATGAACCTTTATGTCTGGGCAGCTGTCCTGCTTGTCATCATGGTTGCTGCTAAAGGCCTGGACTTTGGAAAGATGAAAGAGCATGAAGTCAGAGCCCTTGAAACGGGAGCCCTTTATGATCCTGAAAAAGAGATTCCAGGCGAATTGAAGAATGATCTGCCTGTCAGCTCGAAAGGATCAGTAGGTGATCTTGTCTGGCCAATCGTAGCTCTTGTTATCGGTACGATTGGAATGATGCTCTGGACAGGATATCAAGCAGTTGGATCTTTTGACATCCTGCCGATTTTTGAAAATACAGATGTAACGAAATCATTATTATATGGTGGGTTATTCGGTCTCCTTGTTGCACTGATCTTCTTCCTTCGTCAAGTCAGCTTGAAAGGAATCGAAGGGAAAGCCGTTGGAACAGCAGTAGTGGAAGGGATCAAATCCATGCTGCCAGCCGTTTACATCCTTATCTTCGCCTGGACGATCGTCACATTGATCGATCAATTGCAAACGGGTACGTACCTTGCGGGTCTGGTTGAACAATCAAGCTTACCGATGCAGGCACTTCCGGTCATATTGTTCTTAGTTGCCGGAATCATGGCATTCTCGACGGGAACCTCATGGGGATCTTTCGGAATCTTACTTCCGATCGCCGGTGAAATTGCTGCAGCTACAGATGTAAGCATCTTACTTCCTGCTATGGCAGCTGTTTTAGCTGGATCCGTATTGGGAGATCACTGTTCTCCAATTTCGGATACAACCATCCTTTCCTCTACAGGAGCAGGAAGCAACCATATCGATCACGTTCTTACACAGCTTCCATATGCATTAATCGGAGCGGTTGCTGCATCGATTGGATACCTTGTATTAGGATTCACTGGAAGCACGCTGTTCGGTCTCGGTGTTGTCATCATTTTAATCGTCGCATTCGCTTTTCTGTTTGGTGAAAAAGCAAAACCAGCTGTTTCAGAACAATAATTAAATGAAAAACCAGGAGCTTATATTGGCTTCTGGTTTTTCATTATGCATTCGTATTGATGTCAGGGTATTTATTAAAACCCGTGGTGGTATCCCGAAACCCAACTCAACCTTTCCGATCATTAATCCTTCATGGTTCGACAAAATTCTTATAGTGATATAGTACCTGTCCCGATTTGAAAAAATCTCTCTATAAGCTTCAAAATAGCTTTGACAATTGCCGTGGAACTAGCTATACTGACTTTAGATTATAAATAATCTGAAAATATAAAAATTTCAAATACCTTAATATGGTAGTTGAAAAGAACTAGGGGGGAACCAACATGGAGAAACGTGCCCAGTTTGGAACACGAGCAGGATTTATTCTAGCTGCTGTCGGATCAGCAATCGGTTTGGGAAACATTTGGCGTTTTCCAGCAGTAGCGTATGAAAATGGTGGAGGAGCATTCTTTATTCCATATTTATTCGCTCTTCTTACAGCAGGTATTCCATTATTAGTGCTTGAATTTACGTTAGGTCATAAGTACCGTGGGTCGGCACCACTATCTTATTTCCGTCTTAATAGGAAATCAGAGTGGCTTGGCTGGTGGCAGGTATTAATCGCATTTGTCATTTCTACCTATTATGCCGTCATTATCGCATGGGCGATGTCGTACAGTGTGTTTTCTTTCAATTTAGGTTGGGGGAAGGATACAGAGTCATTCTTATTCAATGACTATTTGAAGCTGACGGTTGATCCAGGTCAGACAGGCAGTATCGTTCCTGGAGTATTCATTCCGCTTGTATTGGTATGGGTGATTACATTAGGGATTCTTTTCAAAGGTGTAAAGAAAGGAATCGAAGTAGCGAATAAGATCTTTATTCCGGCACTAGTTATTTTATTCTTAATCATTGTTGTTCGCGCTTTAACATTACCTGGAGCATTGGATGGTCTGGATGCTTTCTTCAAACCGGATTTCAGCAAAATAGCTGACCCTGGTGTTTGGGTAGCGGCATACGGACAAATTTTCTTCAGCTTATCCATCGCATTCGCGATTATGATTACGTATTCCAGTTACCTTCCGAAGAAATCGGATATTACAAATAACGCATTCATCACGGGTTTCAGTAACTCAGGGTTCGAATTGCTGGCAGGTATTGGGGTATTTGCTGCTTTAGGCTTCATGGCTCAATCTCAAGGTGTAGGGGTTCAGGAAGTAGTAAGCGGGGGAGTTGGATTGGCGTTTGTGGTATTCCCGCAGATCATTAACGAATTCCCGGCTCTTAACGGTTTATTCGGATTCTTGTTCTTTGCTTCCCTGGTGTTAGCGGGACTGTCATCACTCATCTCGATTACGGAAACGTATGTAGCAGGGGTTTCTGAAAAGTTCGGAATTTCCCGTACCAAAGCCGTTCTGTTCGGTGGAGGTCTTTCTGCGATCATCTCGATCTTATTTGCCACTCAGGGCGGATTACTCTTCCTGGATGCGGCAGATTACTTTATCAACCAGTTTGGTGTAGCATTCGCCGGATTAGTTGAAGTGGTGGTGATTGCCTGGTTCCTGCGTAAGTTAGGTGCTTTCCAATCTCACGCTAATGGAATTTCGGATATTCAGCTTGGTGCCTGGTGGAAAATATGCTTAGGCGTCATCACACCAATCGTTCTTGGATGGATGATGTTCGGATTATTCAAAATGAATTTATTAAGAGAATTTGAAACTGAAACTGGAAACTATGGAGGTTACTCAGATGCCTTCATCCTTTACAGCGGATGGTTTGTTGCAGGATTCGCAATTCTTGCAGGTGTTGCCTTCTCATTCAAACGCTGGCATGCGAAAACAGAAGCTGAAAGCTATAAGGAGGTTGGCTAACATGACTGGTAGTGCGATTGCAATGATGATTGTAGGAATGGTCATCATCTGGGGTGGATTAGCAGCTAGTATCATTAACGCTGTTTCCAAATCCAAAAAACAGGTGTAAAGAGTACAAAGATGAAGCAGACGATGGGTTAACCATTGTCTGCTTTTTTAACGTTTTTTGCTTTTGATTCTGTCTTGACGTTCCCACATGCGTAAGTGAGGGTAAGGATCAAATGACCATTCCGTCAAACCATTATCCTTGTACATTCCGTAGTGCAGATGAGGAGGGAATTTCCCTGATGTCCCAGGGGGTCCGTATCCGGAGCTCCCAACACCGCCAATAACCATTCCCGGTTCCACCACTTGACCTATATGAAGATCTTTAGAGAAACCACTAAGGTGGGCAAAATAATGATACGTATTATTAATGTCACGTATGCCGATACGCCAGCCTCCATATCGGTTCCATCCTTTCATCTCAATGATTCCATACGATGTCGCTCTTACAGGTACACCATAATCAGCAAAGAGGTCCGTCCCTTCGTGAATGCGTCTTCCTCCCCAACCTCGGGCATCACCCCAGGTGTTTCGGTAACTGTAGTTGAATCTGAGGGGAAGGGGGAAGGCTTTCTGGTTTAAATGGATGGTGCCGTATTGTTTATAGATTTTTGCATTTCCCATGATGATACTGACCGTTTTATCACGTTTGTAATAGTCCCACAGAGCAAGCTTGAAGTTATCCCGGTCAATTCCGTATCGTAATATAAAATCTGTCAAAGCAGCCAGTATATCTTCATCACTCTTCAGGCTCGCTTTTCCATCGAAGTCTCCATCCCGGCCTATTCCGTTGAAGAGGGCGATCGTTCCAGGGTTGTCATCTTCCCGGTTGGGATTCAGAGGACCAACCCATTTTTCCGGCTCCATATAGACCGATATAAGTGAAGAGGGCTTTTCCCTATCTTTGCGGGCAAACCGCAGACTGCGTTCGTATTGATCAACAGCAGCAAGATAGTACCAGGGAATATGAGTCAGAGCCGCTCTTTTCTGAAATAACTCCATCCTTTTCGTGTGAACCTGTTCGTCTGTCAACTTTTCCGCAGCAAAGGTTTGACAAGGACCTATCAACATGCAAATAGCCACAAAGGCTAAGACCAATCGTTTGTACAAAATAATCCCTCCATTTTTTGGGGCCTACTTCTAGTTTGTATCGTTCATCGGGATTCATAATCATCAATAAATGGTAATAGGGTATCACATGCTTGTTTTCACTTTTTTAGTATGATAAAGTGACAAAAGAAGTATATTGATGATGGCTTTTTTTACATAAGATGAACGATTGAGAAAGCGTTTCACTCTTTGCCTAAGTCAGAATTATTTAGGATTGGAGATGAGGGGTATGAGTAAGAAAGATGAACACATTCGTAAACCGGATTGGCTGAAAATTAAGCTGAATACGAATGATAACTATATGGGCTTGAAGAAAATGATGCGTGAGAACAACCTTCATACGGTATGTGAAGAGGCTCGTTGTCCTAATATTCATGAATGTTGGGGAACTAGAAGAACAGCTACCTTCATGATTCTTGGAGATATTTGTACACGGGCATGCCGTTTCTGCGCAGTAAAAACAGGTCTGCCAACTGAATTAGATCTGAAAGAACCAGAACGCGTTGCTGATTCAGTTCAATTAATGAACCTGAAGCATGTAGTCATTACAGCGGTTGCACGTGATGACCTGAAAGATGGTGGATCGCAAGTATTTGCTGAAACGGTTCGTGCCATTCGTCGTAAGAGCCCGTTCACTTCCATAGAAGTATTACCTTCTGATATGGGTGGGATTTTCGATAATATCAAGACATTGATGGATGCAAAGCCAGACATCATGAACTACAATGTCGAAACCGTTCGTCGCTTGACTCCAAGAGTTCGTGCCCGCGCCACTTACGATCGTACATTGGAATTCCTGCGTCGTGCAAAAGAATTAAATCCGGAAATTCCAACAAAATCAAGTATCATGGTTGGTCTTGGGGAAACGAAGGAAGAAATTCTTGAAACATTGGACGATCTGCGTGCAAGTCATGTGGATATTGTGACATTAGGTCAATACCTGCAGCCATCTAAGAAACACTTGAAAGTACAGAAATATTATCACCCGGATGAGTTTGCTGAACTGCGTGAAGCAGCGATGGAAAAAGGCTTCAGTCACTGTGAAGCAGGACCCCTCGTTCGTTCTTCCTACCATGCAGATGAGCAAGTTAATGCAGCTGCCAAAGCAAGACAAGCAGCCGGTGAGCAAGAAGTTCAAAAGGCATAAATATTCATATTAAAAAAGGACTGACTTGAAGGAGAAGATCTCTAACAGTCAGTCCTTTTTGTAGCAAAGAGCTAATCGACCATGTTATCTGTGTTATCTTTTCGCTTTTGGCGGTCTTTGTTGATTTTGTGGACATCATCGTCTTGCATTTCGTATTTCTCAGATGTCATTTCACCATTTGGATTTTCACCTGCGTCTACATTTCTTCCCTGAGGAGAATCTTGCAGCATAAGGTTGATGGTATCATCAATGGCTGTGTTGGCGTTACGGCTATCGCTATCCATTTTAGCCAGGTTTTCTACATTGCGCATCAGACTCTTGTCATCGGTCACATAGACATGGTACCAACGGGGAATAACCGACATGGCTGTTTTCTTTACTTGGTCGGCTACTTCAAAGCGGCCGTCTTTATCCTTTTTGTCCGTCACGTATGAAATCAGCACTTCTTCGTCAGTTACAAGAGTGGAACAATCCTTGACGTCTGGAAGTGAGACACTCATTTTGCTGATGGTGTCGGCTACTTGTTCCCGATTGATGCTGTACATATCCTTAGTGGAAATGGTTTGACCACCTGTGGGACTTTTCTGTTGTCGAACATAGCCGAAGTCCTCACCGCGGTGAGCACCTTTTTTCGTCCAGCTATTTTCATTGTACAGGTCCTCCCGGTCATTCACGTTAATGGTATTTCCATTGTTGTGAAACATTTCTTCATTGGCCGTGTCAATTCCATCGCAAGCAGTTCCGATTAGCGCAATACTTAGTACAGTTGTACCCAGAATGAATTTATTCAAGTTAAACACCCCCTATTTGATAGGGTGACCATCTCTTATGACAATTTTTCATAGTAATTAATGGACAATCCGTTATAATTTAAGATAAGGAAATGAAAGTGGGTGGACAAGATGATTTGTGTGCAGAATACATGCTACGAAATCGTTGAAGAATTTAGAGACGGATTCAACGAGGAAGCATTTAAGGAAAGATATAGTGACATCTTAAGTAAATACGACTTTATCCTTGGGGATTGGGGATATGGCCAGCTCCGCTTAAAAGGATTCTTTGATGATCATAATCAAAAAGCCTCTTTTGACACAAAGGTGAGTACACATAAGGATTATTTGTATGAATACTGTAATTTTGGCTGCGCTTATTTTCTTGTGAAAAAAGTCAATAAATAATGGTGAAAAAGGAACAAACCGTCCAGTTTGTTCCTTTTGTTATTTTACTTATTTTCAGTATATGGAGGTTCCTCATTCACATCGGGATCTGCATGAACAGGATGTGATCCAGGCTCCTGACGTGGGATATCCTGATGAAGTGATTTATTTTCATAGTTGAAAGCACTGTAATATCGCTGTCCTTCTTTCCAAGGAGTGCTTTTGTTCTCAACGGGAGTATGCTTTCCTCGGGGAGAGCCGTATGGCCCTTCTGGCAGTGTTTCCGGCACGATAAAATTGCGGTATGTTTCAACATTGGAAAAGTCACTATATACTTCTTCTTCTTTGTCTCTTGGTTCTTTACTCATATATCTCCCACCTTTCATACTTGTAGTATGTGAGAGTGGAGTGGACTTCATTCTTAATAGTGCGCTGTTAGAACGACTACATAATGATTTCTCCTAAGAAGTCCCTCAATTCATCGGCTTCTTCCTCCGTCAGCTTGAATACACTTTCTACATATCCGGGTTCATCAAGGTCATCCCTGCCGACGATCGCAAATCGACTGCCTTGAAGGTCTAATACTAAAGATTTCCCGTAATAGCGAGCTGTCTGGGTAATCGCTAAGTCGTACCGCTGATTTTCCCCCATAAAACTCACAAAGCGTGTTTTTGTATTTTCTGTATCATCGTATAAATAAAATCGTTCACTCATGACGATGTCCTCCTCTTTTTTTTGCTTATCTCATCATAACAAACTGAGATTAGAATTGCAGGATGTACCTGTATGATAGTGAGGGAAATATGTTAAAATAAAGGGAAGGATCGTTCATAGGGAGGGGTGCAACATGTATTTCGTAGATAGAGAAAAGATTGAGGAAATATTATTGTATATGAATGAGCAGTTAAAGACTGTTAGTGAACTTGATCAATGGAACGGGACATTAGAAAAATTAGCTTTGGAGCGAATGGCTCATACGATTATTGAATCTATACTCGATGTAGGAAACAGTATGATCGACGGTTTCATTATGAGAGATCCAGGAAGCTATGAGGATATCATTGATATTCTTCTGGATGAAAAGGTAATTGGAGACAAGATGAGTGAGGACCTTAAAAGACTTGTTGCAGAGCGTAAGGTTCTTGTTCAAGAGTATACAGCCATCGACCATGAGCAATTACATACGATTTTAAACGAGGTATTCCACTCATTAGAGAAGTTTCCCCAACGGGTTCAGAGCTACCTTGAAAATGAATTGGGACCTGTGTCTGCCTTTAAAAATTAATCAGTATTTGACAGCGCTTTCTATATAGGGAGCGTTTTGTTTTATTTATGGAATACATTTTACCGAAAATGGCAGAGGCTCTACCGGGATTTGGACATACTATACACAAGCATATGGAGGTACACAATGAAAGAATATAAAGGTTACTTAATTGACTTAGATGGCACAATGTATAGAGGAAAAGAGAAAATCGAAGAAGCGGGAGATTTTGTTAAACGCTTACAAGAAAAGGGATTACCTTATCTGTTTGTCACCAATAATTCTTCGAGAAGACCGGAACAGGTTGCGGAGAAATTGCAGTCATTCGATATCCCTGCCACAAAGGAACAGGTATTTACTACTTCCATGGCGACAGCTCAGTATATGGCGAAGAAAAAGCCGAATGGGACGGCATATGTCATCGGTGAAGAAGGAATCCGTTCAGCACTGGAAGAAAACGGCATCACCCTTCAGGATGAGAAACCTGATTTCGTGGTAGTGGGAATTGATCGTGATATTAATTATGAGAAGTTATCTCTCGCTTGTTTAGGCGTGAGGAATGGAGCTACCTTTATTTCAACCAATGGAGATATCGCGATTCCGACTGAAAGAGGGTTGCTTCCAGGGAACGGTTCCCTTACGTCAGTTGTTACAGTTTCCACACAAACCGAACCGGTCTTTATCGGGAAGCCTGAATCGATCATTATGGAGCAGGCGCTAACTGTATTAGGTGTGCCTAAGGAAGATACGTTAATGGTTGGGGATAATTATGATACAGACATTTTGGCCGGGATAAACGCCGGACTTGATACACTGCTTGTTCATACAGGTGTAACAACCAAAGAAGCTTTGAGTTCGAAGTCTATTCAACCAACCTATACAATTGAAACATTAGATGAATGGAATTTATAACAATAAAAAAGTGGGGGCAGTATTTACAGCCTCCACTTCCTCTAAACCCTTCTGAGTACTCAAATAGAAAAAATTTCTTAAATTAGTAACATATTCATAATAGACAACCATCGTTCGTATAAGTAAAATAGAACTAGTGTTAAAAGAAGTAATCAAAATACTATTTATACTCGGGGGACCTGTGTAAGGGTCTTTTTTATGACTGTCTATGCCTCTATAGATAGTGGGGGTGAGTATAAATAATAGCAGGAACGAAAATTATACTCCTAAAGTATTATGTGATTTTTCCTCTAACTAATTTTTCCATTACACATATTTGAGTACTCAGAAGGACCAGGAAGACAGGATTTGAAAAAACAATAAGAATATAAAGATTTTTCTTGAAAAATATTACGAAATGAAGTGTAAAGGTATGCAACTAGGGTAAACAACTAAGGTAGTAGGGGACTATTAGCATTGATACCTTTTCAATTTCTAACTATTCTTTACGAATGCAAACAACTTTAAGAATGAAAGTCACTGTTTCTTAGCTTGATTTTCGAAACATTCCACGTCATTTCTAAAGAATTTTTAAAAGGGTAGTGAGGTAATGAGTATTACAGTTACAGGACTTGTCGGAAAGAAAATAAGGCACCATAGAAGAGCAAAAGAAATCACCATACAAGAATTAAGTCACAAATGTGGATTAACGGTCAATTATATTTCGTTGATTGAAAAGGGAGAGGCAAACCCGTCTCTGAACAAGCTGTTTGCGATAGTATGCTCGTTGGAGGTCCAATGGGAAGACATTATGCCGACTTGTGAGGAACACCAGGACATCTACAATCAAACGATTCTTTAATGAACTAATTTTCTCTTTTTAATTTCTTGTTCGATCAGTATGATAAATTCATTACTGAGTTTTAACTGTTTTGCTTTTTCGTAGGCATTGATTAGGGCTTTGTCACTCAGGAGCCGGATAGGATTTCACCTCAATTATTCTTCGTATGTAGCATGTGAAATTCTCTCGAATCTCATAAAAGTGATAGCCTTTATTTGGTGTTTATTCGTGCAGAAGCCTTGTTACAACTATATTGACGTTAATTACAACTATAGTTGTAATTATATAAAAATATTCATCGATGTGCAATAATAAAATTAGTTAAAAGGATCTATTTATATGAAGTATGCAATCATTTAGGGAATACAGTATGAATATTTTGTTAGCGTATTTATTCACTTCTTCTATCACTAAAAAATCAGACGACCCATGTCGTCTGATTTGGATATTTATTCAACCTCATTCTGCGCATTTCGCTCTGTGTGCTAAACGACTGGAAGCAGCCGCTGCAATAGCTCCGACGATATCATCCAAAAAGGTATGACACATACCGGATGATTTATCATTCAGCCTCTCCAGAATTCCTGGTTTTTGCTTGTCGATATATCCGTAGTTTGTAAATCCGATCGATCCATATACATTCACAATCGAAAAGGCCAGGATTTCATCCACACCATATAGTCCTTCATCTACTTCAATAATCGCTTGAAGCGGTTCTTCAAGCATCTTTTTCTCAGCCAATATATCAAGTTGAATACCTGTCAGTATTGCATTCTGTACTTCCCGCTTCGTTAACACACGTTCAACATTATAGACACATTCCTTTAGTTCAAGATCAGGATGATATTTTTGTTGAAGGTACATGACCAATTGAGCGATATCTTCAATCTCCACTCCTCTTTCATGCAGCCATTTACGTGCCGTTTTCTCTAATAAATCCATTGATTCTTTATCCTTCATCCTATTCACCTTTTCTTTGAAAGATTATAAAACCCCTATTTCGATTAGACGAAGCCTTGTTTTACACATATGATTCCTATTTAAAAAATAGACATAATAATAGCTTCTACTCTCATTCTTGCCCATCTCCAGTTTCAGATATTCATAAATGTCTTTAAAGGTTATATTCATATAATTTGTGTCCTTCAAAACGAAGGGAAATGACAATATGAAAAAGAACTTCTTTGCCACAGATCACCCTGTAAAAAAGAAAAAGACGGTCACTTTAGATAGGAGAGATCAACATGTCTCAAGAAATATTAATCAATCATTTTGGATTGCATCCAGAGCGGGCATTCTTTGATGGAATGATGAATCGATATATGGTTGGGGGGTTAGTATATAGTATTGTCGGTGTTACGAATATGGAACAAGAAACCTTGGTGGAACTCTACAAATTGGCAGAGCACCTAAAAAGTCAGGGGGATCGGCATGTTTCAACCTTCGTTCCTAACAACGAGGGAAGATTTCTTGTTGTCGAAAAAGATAAAGACTTTGTGGTGCTGCGAAATGAAAGCATCCAATCCCCCCCTGATAATAGGCTGGGAAGAAAGTTAAGCAAATTCCATTTCAGGGGACGGACCTTTGAAGAAAAGGTGGAGAAAATAAATCGTATGGGACAGTGGAAGAGTCTGTGGGAAAAGCGGCTTGCCCAGTTAGAGAAAGCGTACTATCAGGTTATCCAGGATCAGCCGGCTGATGAGTTTGAGCGTCGTTTTGTTGAGAGCTATCCTTATTACAGTGCTTTGTCAGAGAACGCCATTCAGTACTTGGTGGATACGGAGCTTGATGAGGACCCCAAGCAAGAGGATGCAGGCACAATTTGTCATGAACGTTTTCTTCAATCCACATGGGGGACTGAGGTATGCATTCATTTTCCTTTTCAGTGGGTGTTCGATCACTGCAGCCGGGACATTGCGGAGTGGGTGAGGGAAAGATATTTCATGCGAAGCCAAACGTTTCATCCTGAGCTTCAGGAATTTATGAGAGAGTATGAATCCATCACCCCACTTTCACCATTCTCATGGAGACTGCTGTATTCACGGCTTCTGTTTCCCCTTCATTATTTCGAATGCATCGAGGAATATTATATTTCGGAATCTGAGCAGAAGAAGAAGATAGTGGAAGAGAAGCTGGAGAACTATCTGAAAAATTCTCATCAATATGAGGCCTTTCTGTCTGACTTTTATCATATGTCCGAAGTTCCGGTGAAAAAATGGGGAATTCCCCTTGTTGCATGGCTTTAAACGATCAATGTCTTCACAGACTTTAACCCCCTGTATCCCTTCACTTTTATGCTAAACTGGAGGAAAGTGAAGGGAAGGTAGGGGATACATATGAAGCCATCCATATACATTACGAGAAAATTGCCTGAATCAGTGATTGCACCATTGCAGAGCGAATTTGAAGTCGACATGTGGGAACATGGGGATGTCCCGGTGCCAAGGGATATTCTTCTCAGTAAAGCAGAGAGTTCCACTGCTTTACTTACGATGCTGTCGGACCGGATAGACAAACAGCTATTACAGAACTCTCCTTTTTTGAGGGTCGTGGCCAATCTTGCGGTGGGCTATGACAATATAGATCTTGAAGCGGCAAAAGAATTAGGCATAACCATTTGCAACACGCCGGATGTCCTAACGGAAACTACGGCCGACTTAACCTTTGCTCTGTTAATGGCGACGGCAAGACGAATCGTTGAAGCGGATCGTTATATTAAAGAAGGAAAGTGGAAAAGCTGGTCACCCCTTCTCCTTTCCGGCATGGATATTCATCATAAAACCATTGGCATCCTCGGGATGGGAAGTATTGGCGAAGCGGTAGCAAGAAGAGCCAAGGGGTTCAATATGAATATTCTTTATCATAATCGTTCCAGGAAGCATGAAGCGGAAAGAGCCCTTGGAGTTCAATATGTAACTTTTGAAGAACTTTTAATCCAGTCGGATTTCGTTGTTGTGCTTGCTCCACTGAATGCGGGAACGAAAGGCATGTTCCAGGAAGAACAATTCACCATGATGAAAAAAACCACGATTTTCATCAATGCAGCCCGTGGAGCGATTGTAAATGAAGAGGCATTAGAAAAAGCATTAAAGAGGGGTGACATTGCAGGTGCTGGATTGGATGTATTCGAAGCAGAGCCGATTGATACCGATCATCCACTTCTTGCCTTTGATCAAGTTGTCGCCATCCCCCATATCGGAAGTTCCTCGAAAGAAACGCGTTATGAAATGATGGCCTTATGCGTGGAGAACATTCAGGCAGTTTTAAAAGGAGATCAACCGAAGACGGAAGTACAATGAAAAAAAGCCTAAATCCGATTAAGGATTTAGGCTTTAACGTGAATGGAATTAGAATACTTGCTCTACTTCAACGATACCTGGAACTTCTTCCACTAAAGCGCGTTCGATTCCTGCTTTTAGCGTGATCGTTGAACTTGGGCAGCTTCCACAAGCACCTAGAAGGCGTAATTTAACGATTCCGTCTTCAACGTCCACTAGTTCACAGTCTCCACCATCGCGAAGTAGGAACGGACGTAATTTATCTAATACTTCCTGAACTGGTGCAATCATTTCGTTTTCAGCCATAATTATCTACTCCTTTCCTTACTCTCTATTATAATGACATATTCACAAAAAATCTATCAACCTGCAAACTATTGGGAATTTCTTTTTTGGAAATTGTTTTTTCATGAATTTTAGTGTGAAAAAATGGACCGTTCCTTTCCACTCCAGGCACAAGATTCCCCGGGGAGGAAGTCGAGCCTCCT
>NZ_JBITPL010000013.1:0-102242 GCF_050467885.1 Rossellomorea sp. NRS-1567
CTTTCCCCGGGGAGGAAGTCGAGCCTCCTCGGGCTTTGCCCTGCGGGGTCTCGACTTTTCCTCTACATCCCGCAGGAGTCAAGTGCCTTCCGCTACAATCCACTCTGTGCTTCTATTTCAGCCAATTTCAATCTCGGAAAACTTCACATCAAGCTTCCGCCAGTGTTACCCCAATAGATCTATGACATTCAATTCTCATCAGGGAAAAAAATCAATTTTTTAAACATGGGTTTGTACTTACTAACGAAATGAAAACTGAAATACATTTCCACGATTTTATAAGGGAGCAGTGTTGGATTTCCCCTTTGGTTCTAGAGAGGTGTAAAAAGCACTTGGAGAGAATTTTAATTAGACTGTTTTCTCTCTTATAAGCTCTGTCACAAAATCTTCAATAGATGGTGAGGGGAACTGCGGAGACTCCGGCGGATTTTGGGCGTGCCGAGATCCCGTTCGGCAAAAGCTGAGGAGGCTCGGCCGAACGCTAGCTGCATGCGGAGCGGTTCCCCTCACCATCTAGCACACACTGAATGACAGAGCTTAAAGCAGTTCTCATGATATAAAAAGGACAAACTTTATGAACATTGCATAAGAAATTTTCAAAATGTAATTTCCAGTACAGAAATTCACATATTATCGTTCCAACCCGGCTGCTTTTTTTGTAAAATAAACAAGAGAGGGAAACAAAGGGGAGAGAGTGACATGGAGAGAAAACCTGTTGAACTTTACGTATATGGGGCAGAAATACTTTGTCCAAGCTGCGTGAACTTACCGTCAGCGAAAGAAACGTACGAATGGCTTGAGGCTGCTGTCAGTCGGAAGTATCCAAACCAGCCCTTCGTGATTAAATATGTAGATATTCACAATCCTCCTGAAGATGAAGTCGTAAAGCAGTTTGCTTTAAGAGTGATTGAAGAGGATATGTTTTACCCAATTGTTCTGTTAGAAGGAAATATTGTAGGCGAAGGGAATCCCCGTTTAAAAACGATTTACTCTGAGCTTGAAAAGTATGGGTATAAAGCGGTTTAGTTCGTGGGGATGGTTAGCCTTTATGAATGGATCATTAGAGCTGAATCGAAAAAAAGAACCGCACATCGCGGTTCTTTTTTCATCATCCATTATGATACTTATACATCCACAACACACCGGATTTCAATAATCGAGCGACACGACCTGTGATAGAGCGCTCGTTTACCAGGCCGAAACCATGTTTCTTTCCGAGTGAACCGAGAATTCCTTTTAGTTTGATCTTAGGTAATTCTGCAGGGAGTTCCTCGTTTTTCCAACGTTTAAGTAGAACGGTCACGATTTGTTCTGCTTGCCCCTCAGCAAGCTGGGCACTTGGAGCTTGAGGAAGGCTTGCGCAGTCACCAACCACGTACACATTCTCATCCTGAGGCAGGTTATGATACTTTGTCAGAATGACGCGACCGCTTGCATCTTTTTCAACATCCATATCACGTACGACCTTGCTTGGTTGTATACCCGCCGTCCAAACGATGGCATCGCAGAATATCTGTTCTTCATGGTTATGAAGGGTGTTTGGCTCCACTTTTGTAATATTCGAGCCATTGACGATGTCTACGTCATTCTCGTCGAACCACCCGTGAACATAAGAGCTTAGACGCTCAGGGAAGGCGTTGAGAATACGGGGACCGCGATCGAATAATTTAATTTTCAGATCAGAACGGCTTTCACGAAGCTCACTCGCAAGCTCAATCCCGCTTAAACCAGCTCCAACGATTCCTACGATCGAACCAGCTGGAAGATTACATAAGGTTTGGTATGTCTTACGGGATTTTTCAATTGTTTGAATGGAGTAAGTATGTTCGTCAGCACCAGGAACATTATGATATTTATCCTCACAACCGAGTCCAATCACAAGGTCGTCATAAGGAACTGAATCTTGATCTTTCATCTTTACGAGTTTGTTTTCCATGTCCACTCCGGAGATATCTCCATACACATAGGATAAACGGGCATGTTCCGGGAATGATACGCGTACATGTTGATCTGAAATCGTACCAGCGGCTAAAGCATAGTATTCCGTCTTGAGACAGTGGTAAGGATTTCGATCAATCAGGGTAATCGATACATCTTCAGGTAATTGGTTGGGTAATAAGCGAAGAAGGACGCGCATATTCCCATATCCTCCGCCAAGCAGCACTAATTGTTTCATGAAAAATTTCCCCTTTTTTGCACTCTACATTATGAATGAAATAGTGTGTTTGTATATGATTTATATCCCATAAATTGTATGGGACAGGATTGAAAGCACAGTCACGCCGAAACGGCTCCTGAAAAAGTAAGCATTTTCAATATGAAGCATAATTCGAGCAATTATCATATTAGTAAACCTATTAACATTAAAAGTATATCGAAATAGTGGCGTTTTCACAACAGAAATAAGCGAAAATGTTCACAATCTGTTATACCATTACATGGAATCAAATGATTGACGATAATGATAAAAAAAGATAGCATAACAATGAGTAGTGAGGTGATAGAATTGAAACCTATTATAGAATTTTGTATAAGCAATCTTGCCAGTGGTGCGCAAAAAGCGCTTGAGATATTAGAGAGAGACCCAAACCTTGATGTCATTGAGTATGGATGCCTGGGTTACTGCGGGAAATGCGCCCAATCCTTTTATGCTCTCGTCAATGGTGAAGTCGTAACAGGGGATACACCTGAAGAACTGGTGGATCATATCTATCAATTTCTAGAAGATAATCCGATGTTCTAAAGAAAAGCTGGTCTTGTGACTGGCTTATTTTTTTGTTTTTAGACTGAGTTAATGTAAAAAACTAGTGGACTCCCCACTAGTTTTCTTTTAAATGGACTTGGTTTCTTTATAGAGCTCACGAATTTCGTACCAGCTCTCTCTGGCCATTTCAACGATCTTCGGTTCGGTGGAGAGGTGCTGTTTACTGATCACTTTAGATAAATAAACGACCGATTCCTCGATTTTATCCTGTCTTCTCAATAATTCCGCTATGATATACAATAGCTTCGTTTCGGACATCAAAGAACCTGATACGCCATCTGTCAAATAGGCATCAATGTATTCATGAGTAGCAAGGTTGATGAATCGTCTTTCCTGTTCTTTTTCTTGGGTCTTTCGATAAAGCCAGGCTGTCCGGAGATATAACCCTGCTATTGTCACCTTTTTTTCCTTTTTAATAAGGGCACAGTAGGCGGCCAATTTATATGTATTGATTCCATCTTCATATGACCTCAGTTTTCCATAATCCTGTGGCTGCCAGTGAAGGCTGATTTTCTTTTCCAAATCAGCTTTGAGAACAGGAGGTATGTATGCTGTGAAATCATCTGTATACGAAAATCCACATTTTGGGCATACAGAAACATTATAAAGTAAAGGATTTACATCCATTGACTCATAAAGGGGACAAAAGTCACTGTCATAACCTGCTACCTTCACAAAGCGGGACCTGATCCTTGTTGTACTGTACGAGTGTTTACACGAAAGACACTGTGTTTTTTTATCATAAAAGGGCGTCACTACCGTCATGAATACCACCTCGTAATCGGGACTATTTTCCTTATTATACCTTGATGGAAGGATAAAGGACCAGTGTTTTCTTAAAAGATGATAAGTAAAAAGTCATGGTTGATTAATATGAATATAAAGTTTCCTTCGAATCATTCACCAAAGCCCCTTTGGTTGAGTAGTAAAATAGAAAGGAGTATACTAAGAAGTAAGAAATGTAAAGGTTGGGGGTGTAATGAATGAGTGAAGTAGTCATTCTGACAGAAGCCGCGGCCCTTCAGATTAAAGAAATGATGAAGGAACATGACGAAACAGATGCCATGTTACGAGTAGCGGTAAAAGGGGGAGGCTGTAGCGGCCTTTCTTACGGTATGGGATTTGAACATGAGCTTCAAGATGGAGATACAACACTGGAACAGCATGGAATCAAGCTTGTTGTAGCCAAAAATGATGCTGCCATTTTGAACGGTACCAAAATAGACTACAAGCAGTCCATGATGGGCGGCGGGTTCACCATCGATAATCCAAACGCCATCGCTTCATGCGGATGCGGATCATCGTTCGTGACGGCGACGAATAAGGGTACGCCGGAGAATTGCTAATGATGAAGCTTGATATATCAGCGTTTTCAATGGAAAGTCAGATAATAAACATCTAACTTTTTCGGTATTAACGTTGGTTGAACTGTTGGGTTGTTAATTGCTGGTTGTGTATTGTCCAGTCGTTTGACTGTAAAACAATCTACACAACCCAATATTTGTTCTTAAAGAGTTGTTTATTTCGACCTCTCTTGACGGTGAATTAAAGTTCACTGTTAAGGGGGGTTTTTATTTTGTCATTAAAACGAAAGAAAAGAAAGCAAGTTGGTCAATTAGTCAGCACAAGACAGTATCCAGATTTGTCACTTGATGAAGCATTGAATATCGTAATTACTGGTAAAAAAGCTGAAGGTATAAGAGAAAGGACACTAGTTGACTACGTTAAAACATGGGGCTACTTCAAAGACTGGCTTAAGGAAAATTACCAAGATGTTGAACATATAAGCCAAGTTACAACTGAAATGATAAGGAATTACGTGAATTACTTAAAGTATGATGCAGTTCGATACAGTGGACATACATTAATTGATTCTTCAAATCAACGTGTTGGATTAGCAGATACAACAATTAATATTCGACTTCGTGTATATCGTGCTTTGTTTAATTTCTTGGAAAGAGAAGAACTACTTGAAGTTAACCCAATGGATAAGGTCAAATTGCTTAAACAGGACATTGACCTAACGAATTGTTTATCAGAAAAAGAAGTAAAAGCTATTCTTCAACAACCGAACCAGCGTGATTATGTTGGTTATAGGGATTTTGTTGCAATCAATTTATTACTGGATAGTGGATTAAGAATAAGTGAATTAGTGAGTTTGTATGCCAAGGACATAGACTTTTCAACAAGGTTTATCACCTTAGATAGTAAAAAAAGTAAGAACAGGAATTCTAGAATTGTTCCAATTTCATCATATGTAATGAAATTACTCCTTCAATTAATAACGGAAAATCAGAAGCACTTTAGAACTGAAAGGGTATTTCTCTCAACATATGGTGAACCACTTTCAGCAAATCACCTGAACAAAAGGCTAAAATACCATGCAGAAAAAGCTGGTGTGGAAAAGAAGAAAGTAACTGCACACGTGTACAGACATACATGGGCGAAAAACATGATTTTAAATGGATGTGATGCATTTACTCTTCAAAAAATGGGTGGATGGTCAGATATTAGGACAATGAGAAGATACATACAAATGGATGTTTCTGATATGCGTTCTAGACATGATGACTTCTCTCCAATAAACAGTATTAGAAAGAAAAAGGAGATTTAAGATGAATTACGACTTTCCTGATTTAACCAAAGTAACAACTATAGAAGCTATATGCTGGTACACAAAACAAGTTGTGGTAATAAGTAAGGTGAAAAATCAAAGTGGTGGAACCTATTCAAAAGAGTACAGAGAAGCATTGTTGAGTTGGAAAGAAGAACTGAATGTAAAAGCATTGGAAGAAAGAAAAAGCTTCTACAACGCAATTTAAGACAAAAGAAAAAGCCACCTACTGCAATAGGTGACTAAGTAACACATATACGCTATACGACGCTTTACCACAAAATAAATACGGTACAACGTACTTCAACCTTAATTCTAATGAAAAAAATCCAGAATTGCAAGGTGTCTTTAGTGATGCCTTCTTTAGAGTGTTGGTTGTGTACCTTGTTCCAGTTGGAGACAGGGGAACAATACATAATGGAATCTACATACAAATCAGGGAACATAAACAACTTTAAGCATCTTTCTCAATTCAGCAATATAAAGGACTTCAACAATCACTTTGAACAGTGGATGATTGATGTAAAGAAAGAGTTCACTAAATCAGAGTTAATAGCACTTAAGCGTTTAGTACGTTTCTCTGCAAAGGTGTTTGGTGTTTGTAATGCTAAGATTGGAACCTTAACTAAAGCTACACATGAATTAGATGGTGCCGGAATTAGCAGAAGCACATTCAAACGCATGGTGACAAAAGCAAAGCAATTTGGCTTACTTACAGTACATGAAACTGAAAGAAAAAACGGCAGTAAATCAAGCAACATTTATGTATTTAATTCTTATTCGACAGGTTCTGAACCATCTGAAGTAGATAAATTGGACCATCCACAAACAGACAACCTTTCTAAAACCATTAACCATATTAAAGATATACGTACTGATGTTGCTGAAATTGAACAAGTCAGTAATGTAAAGGGGAGTCAACAATCAGCCAATGAGAATTTAGGTGCTTCCTTTGTTGGAGAACACGTACCTTCTGATTTTATAAAGTTTGTTAAGTGCTTCTTTGATGACGCTAAGACCATTGAAGAATACTGGAAGATAGTCCTGATATCAGCTAGTAAACACAAAGTAACAAGTGATGTTGTGGAAACCAGCATTCAAGCTTTTAAAATGCTTATGAGGAAAATGAAGCTAGGTAAGGTAAATAATCCTTTTGGCTTGTACTGGGGTATTCTTAACAAAAAGCTTAAGTCATTGCACCTAAAGGAGTCCTTCAATTTAATTTGGAACTCTTAAAATTTTCAGGAAAAATAATTACATTAAAAAGGAAAAATGTTTATATTTGTCGAATAAGTAAGTAACTTGGTGAAAAAAAACACTGCAATAATGCAGTGCTTAAGTCATGTAGAAGTAAGATTTTATTTTTGAAGAATGTACTTCATTTAAGTAATTTTCGTGACAGAAGCAGTTATTACAATTTCTGATAGTCTTTTTTACTTCGCTAAAGTCATAATTACTATCATTGATTGCTTCTTGTAAAGATTCCTTTGCTTTCTCAAGTACATTTTCTTTAGCGAGTAATATTTTGGGATTATCTAAAATTATTTCTTCAAGGTAAGATTCGAAGGGAAGTATATCATGTGTATTACGTAGAGTAATCATTTCCTTATATGCACCTGTCTCATAGTCTTGCTTTAGTGCTTCCACGCTTCCAAAGTACCTTTCACTTTCAGACAAACCAGCAGTCCATCTAGTGGGGTTATCTCTAGTTACCCAGAGTGGGGGTAAGGATGGGTAAAGGAGTATGTCAATATTGAATTTGAAAAGAACAGGACCATAGTGGTTTTGTCTTCTGAATTTCTTGTGTAAGTCGTTGCTATCAAGGAATATGTCATCCCACACGTCAAATTCTTTATCAAGGTCATCTGACATCTGTTCAGTTTGAGTTAAGCCCAAACTCTCTACTGCACCTCTAGACAAAAGACCTCCTTGTTTTATGAATGTGCAGGATGTGGTTACAGTATTAGCATGATATAAGTGATTTATGTCTTTTGATTTTAAAAAATGGTATACATCAACTTGGTTTAATTCCAAAACTGTCACACCTTCCAATCAGTATACCTAATTATACCATTTTAGTTAAAAACGGTAAAATAAATGAGATAGGGGTTTAGATTATGAAAGCAATTGAATACATAAAGAAATTTCGGGTTAAGCATCAAGAGAATTTTAATGAAACAGCTGAAATGATACATGGAAAAGTTAAAGGTATTGTGATTTTTAGCCATATGATTGATGAAAGGTCAATTCGTGGTGGTTTAGATGAGTGGGAAAGAAGAGAAGGTTTTGCTATAACATCTGATGGTTGGCTTGGATATACTGCTGAGTTAGAGACAAACACATACAAATACGCTGGTTATGAAACGACAGAGTTTAGCAGTAGAAAATTATCAGATGAATCCATGGAACAATACTTTAATTCTGAAAAGTGTAGTATTAACAAAATTTTCAGCTTTATTGAACAGTACAATGAACTTGCTAGTAATCACGAAGATATGGAATCTATTGAACCCAAAAAAATCACCTTATAAAAATATATTAATATTGCTAAGGAGTGAAAATATTGGCTGAAAAAGAAATTAAAAAGTGTGGAATCATCATGCCAATTGCAGCTATGCCAGGGTATACTTCAGACCATTGGACCGAAGTAAAAAGCATTATCATTGAATCAATGAAAAGTATCAAAGAATTTGAGTTTAAAACAGAAATCGTGAGTAACTCTGATGGGGAAATTGATGTTATACATAAAAGGATTATCCAGAATTTATACAATGCAGATATTGTCATTTGTGATATAAGTGGTAGAAATCCGAATGTATTATTTGAACTCGGAATGAGATTAACTTTTGATAAACCTACAATCCTTATAAAAGATGATGTGACAGATTTCATATTTGATACGGGAGTAATTGAACATATTCAATATCCAAAAGACTTGCGTTTTAATAAGGTGGTAAGCTTCAAGGAGGAGTTAGCTAGAAGAGTGAAGTTAACTTACGAAAAATCCCAATCGGACCCAGAGTTCTCTACATTCTTAAAAAATTTTGGAGAGTTTAAAGTGCCATCTTTGGACCAAACAACCGTGACAGATGCGAATCAATTACTTTTAGATGAAATGCAGGCAATAAGAAGCGAAATGTCACTCTTTAAAAAAGAAGCAGCTTCTACTAGAACTGATAACAACAAAAAAACTAGAATATTACCTGCTGGTTTAAAGAAGGCAGTATATGATTATATAGATGGTAATAGTGATACTGTTGATGAACCTGGTATTATTTTACTTAAAGAAGAGTTCATTAATAGTTTGAGAACAAAAGGAATTGATTCTTTTAAGGTAGATGAACAAATTCTTATAAAATATATTAAAGAAGCCCAAACTGAAGTATTGCCATTCTAAAAAACAGTTCCAATTGGAACTGTTTTTTTAGTTAGCTAATATTATTCTGGTAGTTTTCTATAAAAATTAATTACCGTAAACTTTCGATTACTATTTCTCAATTTTTGATTTTCTTAGCCACTCCCTTATTAAGATAATTTAATTGTCAATTCTTCATAACCATTATCACATTTTTCAATATTCAGCTTACTAATTACGTCATTAATAATGAAGAATAATGTAATTTCAATCTCTTCAGTTAATTTAAAGTTTTCACCTAATAAGTTCAAGGGAATGATGTATCTCATTTTGATTTGGTCAAAGTATGAAAATCTATCTTTTTTACATAGTTTTTTTAAATCATGGATTTCTTTAATTGTAATCCCAGTAAGTGCCTGTTCTACAATTTGGAAAAGTATTTTCTTGTGCTTTACCGATTCAAGATTAAATTGTTTTTTCATTTTAATTTCCACCTTTATTGTTTTTTGTTATTTACAACCCATAAACAACTATTGATGGAATTCAGACAAGCTGAATTTTTTCCAGAAAAAGGAGTATTATTGCTTGATGTCGAAATATAGGAATAAAGGAGTGTTAAGATGAATAGGAAAAAGTTGATATATAGCTTACTTACAGAAATAAATCAAGGTAATGAACCTAAAAGAAATGATTATGAATTAACTTTTGAACAATGGGGGGAACTTGCACTGTTGTTAAAAGATGAAGGATTAGCAAAGGGAATATCTGTTCAATACGCTGATGATACCGTTTATGCAGTATTCCTTTCTTCTTCTAAAATAACAATGAAGGGTATTGAGTTCTTAGAGAGTAATAGTGGTTGGGCTAAGACCTATAAAGGAATTAAAGAAGCGAGAGACTGGTTGAAGCTATAATAAAAAAACAAAGGTGAGTTAAATGCATACATTTCAATATCATAGGTTAAATAGTACTGATAAAGTAGTATATGGCTTTAGAATGGAAAAACTTCCAGAAAGTTGTCCCTTATGTAACACGGTACAGGAACCTAAGTTCGTTACTGCATATCAATTAAGCACTGATACAATTGAAGCGGTATTTCAATGTAATAAAAAGATTTGTAACCATTTATTCATAAGTGTTTTATCTCTTATACAGAATGGTAGTTCCATAAAATATATTGTTAAATATTCATATCCTAAGAAAGCTTCTAAGGTGATATTCGAAGATGAAATCATGGTTTTATCTCCACTTTTTGTTGAAATTTATAATCAGGCAAAGGAAGCTGAAGACCTTCAGTTAAATCATGTAGCTGGAATGGGGTATAGAAAGTCACTTGAATTCCTGATAAAAGATTTTTTAATAAACTTTCAAAATGAAGATGAAGAAAAGATTAAAAAAACGTTTCTTGGAAACTGTATAAAAGAATATCTTTCTGCAAATATCAGGCATGTGGCTGAACGTGCTACATGGCTTGGAAATGATGAAACTCATTATCATAGGGTATGGGAGAATAAAGATATTGGGGATTTAAAAATTTTGATTGGTTTAACCGTTAAGTGGATAGTATCAGAAATTCAAACAGATATGTACATTAAAGAAATGGATAGAAAATAATAGATAGCAAAAAACTCCTTAAGAAACGGAGTTTTTTATTTTATTAGTAGTTGAATTATAGTTCACTTTCTAAGTAGTTCAATAATAAAGAACGCATCCTTGCACTCGGTATGTAAATATTAATCTCCTGTCTTTCCCTTATCCGGCTTCTCCAAATCCACTGTATTAGTTCTGATAAAGCGTACATCTCTTCATTTACTTGAACCCCCCTTGACTTAAAGAACTTGCTTTTGTACGGGTGCATGAAGCGATTAATAACATAGGCAAGTGATTGCTTATCTTTAAAGTCATTAGTTGCACGTGCGTTATGCGATACAAACCCCTTTGTGTAGCCCTTGCCCTTCAATTCTGACTGATGGTCTTTAAAGCAAGTCCACATGTTTACTGGTGTAGGTGTTTTGACATTGTTTCTGAAGTATGAGTACAAATTCTTTTTCATCTTTTCAACTAGAGAAGCGTTTTTATCTTTGTCATACCATGATTTTGAGAGTGTATATGGTTGTGAACCAATGTCATTTAACTTCCCTTCATAAATGTTTATCAGGGACTTTAGAAGAGATTTATCATAAGGTTCTTTGCTTTCGTGGTCTACCAGTACATACTTGTCATTTACCTTCTGTACAGCCTTATAAGTATAGCTTAGGTGGTACATGTCATAGTAGTACTTCTGTTCTTGTGCTTGGAACAGGTACGTCAAAATATAAACTTCTTTGAAAGCCTTAAATACTGAAACAGGGAACGACCAAAACAGGATTGTATTCTCAAAGTAAATCAGGTTTTCGGTTTTGGATAACGTTTTAATTTCATTGTACTTGGTATGCTGATATTCACTATCTTCATTCCAGCGAATAACACCAGTTTCTTCTTCCACAAAAACCATATCACTGTTCATCAACAATTTAAAATCATCTTTGTTTAGTTTAAATTCTTCAATTACATTCATCACTTCATCCAGTATCAACGTGTAGTTGCTAACTTTCAAAAGGTCAATTATTTCTTCATCAGCGTTCTGAAAGAGTGCATGTGTTGAAACAATATCCCTTTCATTAAGTATCAGCTTCTTAAGGTTTTCCAGTTTTCCTTTCCCGTTGTTGGTAGGTTCCACAAACTTCCTACTGGTAACCGAAGTTTTGACACGCTGAACTTCTGATAAGAATGGTGTAATATATATAAACCTTTCTTCAGTGTTTGCTTCCTGCATATGTTGGATAGCCCAGGAAGTTTTACCACTTCCCATAATCGAATCAACTACATTAATTGGTGGCTGCTTTTCTTTCTCCTTTGAATAATGAGTTCCTTGAACTAATTTCTGCATCTGTATCTTCTCCTTGTCTATTAAACATTTACACCCCTTAAACAACTGAAAGAGAAGAAGCAGACACATAAAAGAGAAGTTGCTAAAGCAACGGGAAAGAAAACCACTTTCCCCATTAATTAAGAAATAAAGACTGAATTAATTGACTATGAACAATAACCAATAAATAATCAGCACAATAAAAGTGCTTATTTCCTTTAGAAAGTCAGTAATACCAAGGGTTTTAAGCCCTTTCCCTTAAAGAGAGATATAAAAAAGGAGTTATTCAGTTTTGGTTTATTAGAAGCTTGGAAGGGGTGGTTTTCCCCTGACAAGAATGGTTTTGGGTTTTAATCTTATAACGGTTAATACTATTTTCTTCAGAAAGATACAGTAAAGTAGTGAAAGGAATGAATGGACGCAGGTGGAAGAACTTATATGTGAATAAATTGTGAACGGTATAGTAGTAAAGGTGTAAATAGTTCTTGTTTAGAAGTGCTGATTTTACCCATGAAATGGACAAGGGAGACAGGGAAGGAAAAGATAGGGGCATTCTTTACAGTTACCTTCATTATCACTAGGAGATAAAGGCAAATAAAAAAGTGAACCAGTATGGACTGTTCACCTCAAAGTCGTTCCTATGTAGTTGATATCATGGTGTTAATTGTACGGGTAATTGAATATCAGATAAGGTAACATTCTTGAAGTTGAGAAAATACAGGTTGGATGTTCCTTTTCTAACGGTTGTATAATGGGAGAATTCTGCTTTCATGGTTCTGAATAAGCTATCAAAAATAAGTATTTCTTGTCCTTTTATCTTGGACATTGATTCAGCCATCTCCAGTGCTTTATTAGACTCGTCTATTGTTTCTTCTCTTAATACTTTCTTATTATCAAAATCCACAAAATGAACTCTATGCATGTAATCACCTCCTAATGGTTGGTAATTCCAATTATATTATATGTTAGCGGGGATGGGAATACCTTATATGAGACTTTTATCCTAATTGTTCTTTTTCTTAGCACGAATTAAAGTGCTTTTCGATATGCCTGTCATTTCTTCAACCTGTTTGTATGAGTTCGTTTCAAGTAGCATTAATGCATGTTCAATCTTCTTCTTACCGTATTTATTAGGTCTGCCTTCCCTGAAGTTTTCCTTCTGCCTTGCAATTGCCTTTCCTTCTTGTGTACGTTCCACTATCATATCTCTTTCAAATTCCGCGAATGAACTCATTATGTTAAAAATAAGCCTTCCAGTAGGTGTATCTTCAACAATACCCATATTTAGCACATGAACCCTTACACCTTTTTTGAATAGCTTCTTCACTGTCTCTATAGCATCTGAAGTGGAACGGGCGAACCTATCCATCTTAGTAACGATTAGTGTATCTCCTTCAGATAAAAGTGTGAGTAGTTCTTGGAATTTTGGTCTTTCAGATTTAGTACCAGTAAACTTTTCAGAGAAGATAATTTCACATCCTTCTGCCTTCAAAGTCTGTATTTGTGATTCTAAATCTTGTGATACCGTTGATACCCTTGCATATCCGTATTTCATGTTTTATATCCCCATTTCACCTATGTATTTATGGTCATAAGTTATGAAACCATTCAATACCTTGATATTACAGTACTACTAAAACGGTGTCAAATCTTTTAAGTTATGATACCGTATGGTAAACAATTCGGGGGAGATAAGAGTTTTAATATAGTGGATATAGGACACGATGGAGATTTGTTTTAAGACACTGTTGGGTGAGAGAATGTATGGATATCCCTTTGATAAATGTAAGTAAAATAGAACCGTATGTAGCTTGACATAGGGGTGAATATTGGAAGTTATTAATACAGTGCTATATTCAAGTAGGTTTCTGTTTTAATAAGCTTTAAACAATCAGCACTTAGTATGTATTTAGCTTTTAGTTCAGTATAAACTGAAGGGAACTGAAGGCACTGGTGGTTAGATAAGTTCAATGGATAAGTATAGATGATATCTATTGTTATTCAGCGAAAGCATTAAAGACTATTTGTATTTAATAAGCTTATTCAGTTGGACCTGATAAAGCTGAATATTAATATTCAAAAGCAGACATGTAGTTTTATGGTATGGGGGTAGCATGGGGGAACGGGGGGCTTAGTGAAAATGGTTACAATATCAGACATATACACTATATTTTTTGACTTAAATCTTTCCCTTAAAGCTTCTTTATTAATGTTTCTATAGAGTAAGCTTCTTGGGAAAGAGTAGATGACGAAATCTGTTGCTGCTATTCTGAAAACCAACCTGTTTTTATTTTTATATATTCAAATAGAAGCTTTGAACTTATATCCTTACCTACTCCATAAATTTCATTTAAAATCTTTTTCACTTTGGCAGGTTCGTTTTTAACTTCTTTTAATTCGTCTAGCTTTTGATTAATTTCATTAATTTCTTCTGAACTAAAATAGTTTTCTTTTGTTGATACAAAATCTTTTAAATCTTCAATTGTTTGATTATATTCTTTGATAGTAATTGATTCAGTTTTACATCCTTAAGAAGATAAGTCTTCTATTATAATTGAACTGCTTTTGCCTACATTCGCGTAAATATCTTTTTTATTGTTAATAGTTCTAAGCCCTTTAATTTCCACATCAACATTATCGCCTTCTAAATGTACCCCTGTACCACTATTAATGATAGTGCAATTAGTTATCTTTATGGTCAATTCAACATCCCCTTTTTGAATATTCTTATTTTATTATACTTTCTGTTTGAAAATAATGGAATGTATTATTGTGCCTGTCTTACTTTTTATCATTCTGGCGTACTTAGTAGTAGACAAAATTATAAATGGTTTAAATATTGTATTGTTATTTTATTTATCAATATCAACTCACTTAAGGAGGTTGGAATATTCCATCCCCTTTTTATTTTGTCAATGAGGAATAAATTATTCTCTATAACTACTAATTGAAAGGGATGAATGGAAGGTATGAACGGAATGTATATAAAACTACTCCGGTACTTTGCTGGACAACTAACGCAAGAAGAATTGGCTGAAAGGGTTGGAATTACACAATCAACTTTAAGTAAATATGAAGCCGGTGTTCTTAAAGTTTCGCCTGAAGCTGAACGGATTATCAGACAAACTTTTATTGATGCTGGACTAGATGAAAGTGAACAGATTTTCTTATTAGAAGTTATGAACAAACAGAAACGAAAAGGGGATAACTGAAATGGCTAGGAAGTCGAACATACAATGAATTGAAGATATTAAAGGGAATTTATTTACAGTAAAGAAGGCAATTGAAGGGGAAGGGGAACAGATTGAAAGTAAGGGTATTTTAGCCGTAATGATTTCAGAAACCATTGAAGAAGTAAGGGGTACTTCATTCTCCTATGAAGTCAAATTCACTCATAAAGATAACACCTTACACTGGAAGCATTATGAAGCACGTGCAAAGAAATATAAAGCAATGCTGATTTCAGACCTTTATGAGATTCATCAAGAACTTGGTAAGAGAAACACAAACGTGAATAGGGTTGTGAAGATGCTGAACAAGATGCTTCAAACGAATCTCTATAAGAGTTATACAGAAGCCTTCATTGGTAAATGGGTTTCTAAAAATCATCATTATAAACCGGATATGATTTCAATTAAATAGAAAGGGGAACTGGTAACAATGGCACAAGAAAAAACAATCCATGATATTCAAGTACCCTATGGGGCTACTGGTGAAATGGTTGCAGTAGCCAAATTCTATGTCGCTAACAAATTAAAAGACGGATTCACAAAAGAGAAGATGTTCAAACACTTTTCTATGAGTTCCAAAACCTATTACAAATGGCTAGAGAATAAAGATTATCAGAAATATATCAATGAAATGGAACACATTCTTCTTCCACAAGATGAGTTGGAAGCCGTGCAGAAGATGAAGAAAAAAGTTATGGCTTTTGCTGATAAACAAAGTGTTTCTTCAGCAGAAATGAAGATGTTTATGGATGTGTTTGGTTATGTGGTTGAAGCAGACAACCGTATTCAAGCAGAGAAGCTTGGAATAAGTAAAGACGGAACAGGCACTTCAGCACCTAAATCAGTTGAAGAAAAGAAAAGTCTACTATTAGAACGATTAAAAGGATAGGGTGGTTGATTATTATGAGTAAAGCAATGTTGGACATTATCGAAGGCACTAAAAGATTAGCTGAAGAAAGAGAGATAAGGGAGAAGGCCCGTATTCAGAAGGAAAGGACAGAACGTCAAACTGGACCTACTGTAACAGAAGAAATTGAAGCTGATACAGAAGAACAAACTAAACTTGAAGGGGAAGATAACCATGAGTAAAGCGACAGTAATTAAAGCATGTGAAGGGATTTTTGAAAAGGCTGAACAGATTAAAGAAAGCTATGCTTTAGCATTGGACCGTGCGAAGGAAGAACAGGCTGAACTGGTAAAAGCTATTGCAGAAGGTGAAATGCATCTTGAAGAAGTCTACCGAAATTACGTTCTAGGAATTGTAAGTCTTGATGCTTACCAGCAAGAACAGAAGCTTCTTCAGGATAAGAAAAGCGTATTGAATGTAACAGGTGAAAAAATTAAAGATGTGGACAAGCTGATGAAAGAAGAATTGGCTGGACTAGTGAAAAAGTTCAAAGAACTTGGTCCTGATTATGCCAAAGTGAACAATAAGAATAAGGCTGAAGGCTTTGCAGATATTCAGGAAGCAAAGAAAAATTATCTTCAGGCACTACATGAAGCACAATTAAAGATTAAGGAAACGGCACAATATTCAGTTATGATTGGTCATTTACAAGTAGATGCTGGATTAAAAGATTTCAATTATACAAGTCGTGAAGGTGAAAATACACAGATTCTTTCACGTGCCTATGATTCTTATAAAGGTGCAGATGTATCAGCAGAAGAAGTAAGAAATGCATATTGGAACGGTAAATAGTATTTAATGGGTGGTCTGCTTTAAGGCAGTTCCACCTTCTTTTTTTTATAGTCATTTTGAATATTAACTTTCAAAACAGAAAAGGGGAATTTATCAATGAAGGAATTAGTGAAAAAGGTTACTTCTTATATAAAAAATATGTTCAAAAGTGAAAAGCAGCGTTCACCAAAACCGACTAAAAAACACCGATATATTTTGAGAATGGATGCTTTAAAGATGGATTTGAAAAGAGTACTGGAAGCAACTGATGAACGTAAAAAGGAAGCAGAACCACGTGTAATAAAGTTATCTGATGAATATGAAACCGTGTTTAAAGCTTATGATTCAGCTTATAAGGAGAATGTAAAAGGTTACTTGTCTGATACGGACCTATTAGAGAAGAAGAAGGAAACGGAACCAGTAAAGGCTTCCTTAAATGAAGCAGTTGCTGAACTGGATAAACTGAAAGAGTTCGAGAAGGAACAGGTTATTAAAATCACTGGTGAAATGGCTTCTCTAAAACATAAGTTTGTTATAGCAATTGCTTCAGAATCTAGCCGTAAAATGAAGGAACTGGAAAGCATTAAAAAGGACTATATGCAGAAGCTTTCACAAGTGGGTGAAGAATTCCAGGAAGTAAAGAATACTGAAGGATTGATTGAAGGGTACCTTACCTATTACGGATTATCTTACAGTAAAAACATGATGGAAGAATATGAAGCACTTACAGAAGAAACACCAGTGACAGTTGAAGAACTAGCTTTCACTGAAAAAGAAGTTACTGAAATCTTAATCGGAAGAAAATTATATTAAACCACATAAAGAAACCCTGATTCAGTTGGTGAAATACCTTCTGTTTTCAGGGTGATTTTTTTTTGTTAAGCAAAATTGCTTACCCATAATTTTACAATTAATTCTGTTAAAATAAGTGTTGAGGTGATTAAATGGAAACTAAAATTATAAAACAAATTGAGAAAATCTGTAAAGCTGATGTTGATATTAAAGCCACTATTTTACTTGAGTTCTCTAAGGCACATTCAAAGGTACTAAAAAAGTTTGAAGAAACCCGTGATACTGTTGAACTATTTAACGAGTTAAAAATAGATGGGGTTTTCGACTTTGATTCAATGATATTAGAGTACTGGGGATTTGAAGATACTGATGACGCAGTAAGTGATATTATACAAACTTATATTAATTCCAGTAGGGAAGATAGAATGGATATCATGAAAAAAGAATTAATAGAAATCATTTTAGAAACTTGTGATAGTAACTAATAGAGTAAATAGGAAGAATAAAAATTGAAAAATGAACCAAAATAGGTTGCAGTTGGTTGACGGTTTGGGTAAAATTGAGTTACTGTAATTCACCGTCATGAACTGGTGAGATAAATAATCCCTATGAACAAAAACAATCCTTAAAAACTACAACAAACCTTAATATATCAACGTTTAGTAACTTTTCATCTCCGATTGCGGGTTCACCATCGATAATCCGAACGCCATCGCATCATGCGGATGTGGATCATCGTTCGTGACGGCGACGAATAAGGGTACGCCGGAGAATTGCTGATAAATTAAAGGGACGGACCTCCAATTTGGAGGTCCGTCCCTTTTTCGTGATTAATGGATATTTTTTAGCGCTTCTTCAATAGGTGTGTCACCACTCAGGATTTCGAATACTTTATGGTTCGTTTCTTCGATGGTCAGGGAGTCGACGAGTACTTTCGCGACATCTTCACGTGATATGTCTCTGCTTTTGTCTTCAATGGAGGTAGAAGCTTCAATCTTTCCTTTCCCTTCATCCAATGAAAGGGAGCCAGGTCGGACGATTGTGTAATTCAGACCGCTTTCTTTCAAATAGGCATCCGCTGCTCCTTTCGCTTTCAAGTAAAATTGCAGGGCATCCGGACCGCTTGACGGATTATCTGCACCCATTGAGCTAAGCATCACAAAGCGCTCAATCCCCATCTTCTTCGCATAATCCACTGCTTTCTTTGCACCTTCCTGATCGATCGCAAGTGTCTTATCGTCTCCTGTTGAACCACCGCTGCCAGCAGCAAAGATAACGGCATTCACATTTTCGAGTGCGTAGGAGAAGTCCTGTTCGAGATCTGCGACAATCGGTCTTGCCCCCAGGTCTTCCATATCCTTGGCCTGTTCTGTCTTTCGAATCATAGCTCTCACGAAATGTTGACTGCTGTTTGAAAGTTCTTTCACTATGTGTCGGCCAGTATGACCGTTTGCTCCAATAACTAGTACATTCATGCATCCATCATCCTTTATCTAAGTTTTTTATCTTATTATTGGTCTACCCATTCACTGTAAAAATAAACAATTTGATGGGTCGATGTGAAGAGGATGGATGTTTGACACATTTTTTCTGTAATTGGATATTCTGTTTCATAAGAGCGGGAATCTTTTTGCTTTTTTCACTTAGGGTGTTCTCAATATTCCCGCTAGTAGAGATAAAACGTGGACCGTTCCTTTCCGCTCCAGGCACTTGCTTTCCGCGGGGCGGGCGGTGAGCCTCCTCAGCTTCGCTTCCGGGGTCTCACCTGTCCCGCTTCTCCCGCAGGAGTCAAGTGCCTTCCGCTACAATCCACTCTGTGCGAAATTTTAAGCGCTTGTATCCCAAACAATCATCAAACGCTAGGCTAGCTCAAAGCGGGAGCGGTTCCCCTCACCATTCAGCACTTACTGATTGACAGAGCCAAAGCAGACCTTTAATTAAAAATCAACTATCTTTGTGAAGAGAGCTAATAAAAAAGAGGGTCAGGAATAGATATCCTGACCCTCTCTCATAGTGGTCTTTAGTCTGAAAACATGGATGTACTGTGCATTGGTTGGACTCTTGCTTTTGGATCCATATAAGCTTTGGCATTATTGACCGCTGTCGGTGCTTCGCCAAATCCGCTGGCAATGAGTTTGACTTTCCCGTCATAGGTACTGATATCACCTGCTGCATAAATGCCTGGAATATTCGTTTCCATTCTCGAGTTAACGACGATTGAATTCTTTTCGATTTCCAGTCCCCAATCCTTGATCGGACCAAGAGATGAAACAAAGCCAAAGTTCACGATCAGCTCATCTAGATCAATAATCTCCTTCTCGTCACCCTTTGTTTCTTCCAAAATCAGCTGATTGATTTTGGTCTCATCCACAACCAGCTCTGAAGGAACATAAGGTGTTTTCAGTTCTACTGTTGAGTTGTGCAAATTCTCGACACTATGTTCATGGGCTCTGAATTTATCTCTTCTGTGAACGAGGTAGACTTTTTCTGCAATCGGCTCAAGCATAAGGGCCCAGTCAACGGCAGAATCACCACCACCACAAATGACAACCTTCTTGCCTCTGAAGTGCTCCAGGTTATCAACAAAGTAATGAAGGTTCTTACCTTCAAATTCAGATGCATGCTGGAGTTCCAGGCGTCGAGGCTGGAATGCACCGTTCCCTGCTGTGATGATGATCGTTCTGGAAAAATGAATCTCTTTATCGGTTGTGAGCTTAAACATGCCATCAGCCTGTTTTTCTACACCTTCCACGGCTTGCTCAAGACAAATCGTCGTCTCAAACTTTGCCATCTGCTCTTTTAAATTATTGACAAGATCCTGGGCTTTCACTTTAGGAAAACCGGCAACATCATATATGTATTTCTCAGGATATAGAGTGGCTAGCTGCCCCCCGAGTTGTGGTAAACTTTCAATGATCTTAACTGATGCTTTTCTCATGCCGCCATAGAACGCCGTAAACAATCCTGTAGGACCGCCGCCTATGATTGTAATATCATACACTTTTTGATCTTCCTTCAACTAGATCCCTCCAACAATTAAGATGTATTACATTTTAATTTATTCTATCATAGAGCAATCGATTCTTCACAGTAATTGAAATTATAATTGGGAATAATCAGTCTTTTCGGGGAGTGGTTTTCATACATTTGGGGGAGATGGATGCTCATCCGCTTTTCGAGTTGTCCAGCTCCGGCGGCTAGTCCCTCGAGGTCATAAGTCAAGAACGCCAAAAAGGCAAAGTGCGCCTTTCCGGCGTTCTCGTCTTATGCTTGTCGGGCCTGAGCAAGCCGCCTCCGCTTTTCGATGATGTCCAGCTCCGGCGGCTAGAGGCTCGAGGTCATAAGTCAAACCAGCCAAAAAGGCAAAGAACGCCTTTCGGTCTGGTTCGTCTTATGCTTGTCGCCTCTGAGCAAGCCGCCTCCGCTTTTCGGTGATGTCCAGCTCCAGGGCTTAGAGGCTCGAGGTCATAAGTCAAACCTGCCAAAAAGGCAAAAAGCGCCTTTCCGGCAGGTTCGCCTTATGCTTGTCGCCTCTGGGCAAAGCCCTTCCGCTTTTCGGAATATTCTTAAGTTTTCAATTTCCTATATATATCTTGAAAATGCATTGTAAAAAGAATATTATGTAATGTAGGCATAATGTTAAGAATTTATGACAATTCTCGCATAAGTATGTAGTAGTTCGTGAAATAGGTCACATACTTTATTGTTTATCGTTTTTATTTATTTTTCATACAATACTTTCCTTTTAAATGAAGGAAAACTTCTCGTTTGATTTGTTTCAGTTTCTTTTCTATAGGGAAAAAGGTAATAGCGTCAGATTGAACGGGATAAAAAAGCATGATGTGGAGGACTCTAAGAGTATCCAAAGCAAATTTATCAAAAAAGGTGGATGTGATTCAGTTGAGAAAGCCCAGAATCGTTGTATTAGGTGCAGGTTATGGTGGATTAATGACGGTAACTCGTCTTCAAAAGCAGTTAGGTACAAATGAAGCAGAAATTATTTTAGTTAATAAAAATGATTATCACTACGAAACCACTTGGTTACACGAAGCTTCTGCAGGTACACTTCATCATGATCGTGTACGCTACAACATTAAAGATGTTGTCAACACAAGCAAAGTAAACTTCTTACAAGCTACTGTTGAAGATATTAAAGTAGAAGAAAAGAAAGTCATCACAAGTGACGGTGTAGTAGAATTCGATTACCTTGTTGTTGCATTAGGTGCAGAATCTGAGACATTCGGTATCCAGGGTCTTCATGAGCATGCATTCATGATTTCGAACATCAACTCTGCCCGTCAGATCCGTGAGCATATTGAATTACAATTTGCTACGTATAAAAACGAAGAAGAGAAAAAAGACGACCGCCTTACAATCGTTGTAGGTGGAGCAGGATTCACTGGAATCGAATTCTTGGGTGAATTAGGTAACCGTGTTCCTGAACTTTGTCATGAATATGATATCGATCGCAAGAAAGTACGCATTGTGTGCGTGGAAGCTGCACCGATGATTCTTCCTGGATTCGATCCTGAGCTAGTGAAATACGCGCGTGCCAAGCTTGAGAAAAAAGGTGTGGAATTCCACATCGGAACGCCGCTTAAAGAAGCGAAGGCTGACAGTGTCTTAATCGCTAAAGGTGAAGATGAAGTAGAAGAAATCAAGGCTGGTACGATCGTATGGGCTGCAGGTGTACGCGGAAACTCCATCATCGAAAGAGCTGGAATCGAAAACATGCGTGCCCGTGTGAAAATCAGCAAAGATCTTCGCGCTCCAGGCCATGATAACATCTTCATCATCGGTGACTGTTCACTAATGATCAATGAAGAAACTGAGCGTCCATACCCGCCTACTGCACAAATCGCGATGCAGCAAGGTGAAGTATGTGCCCGCAACATTGCTTCTTTACTGCACGGTAAGGATCATTTGGAAGAATTTACTCCAGACATCAAAGGAACAGTTTGTTCACTGGGTGAAGACGACGCAATCGGTGTCGTTTACGGTAAGAAAATCACTGGAACAAAAGCTTCGTTCATGAAGAAGGTAGTCGATAACCGTGCGCTTTACATGGTTGGTGGACCATCCCTTGTCTTCAAAAAAGGAAAGTTCAAATTCTTTTAAGCTCTAATGAATAAAAAATGAAAAAGCAGGGTGGATTCCGCTCTGCTTTTTTATTTGGGTAAAATCGAGGAAAACAATTCCCCTACACGAAGTGCAAAATGTTTTCTTAAAATTCTGTAAATTTTAAGAAAAAAAGAGATAATGAAAGAAAAACATAAATGTATTCGCTTTCTTAGAGGTACATCCCCTATAATGTCCCTTTTCTTTATTGGAGATAGATGATATATTATCAGAAAATTAAGAAATTAAAGAAAAGGGAGAGGGAATTATGAGAGCTACTGCAAGTACTAAAACGAAATACTGTCTATATTGTTCAGGAAAAGGATACTTTCAGTTAGTATTGGGTGGTTCTGAAACGTGTCCGTGCTGCGGAGGCAGTGGGAAGCAGAAATAAGCCCTAAGAGATAGATGAAAAGCAGACCTGATGAAGGTAGATACTTCTATTGGAGGTATGGATCCTGATTCGGGTCTGTTTTTTTTGTCACCTGATATGAAACATATGTTTATTTTGTGAATAAGCTACAAATCTTCTTGAAAATATTGACGCTTCATTACACTCGGGGTACACTAATCTTTAGTGTTTATGGAGGTGTAAACGGTAAAATGCCTATACATGTAATGTTAATTTCGATGCTTCTATTTTTTGTTTTATTTTTCGGAATAGGCTTTTTGTTAAATATGTTATTGCGTATGACGTGGATAATGGCGATCATTTATCCTATTGTTGTCATTTTTATTGTGGATGATGTTCGTTTTATAGATTATTTCCGAAATGCAGGAGAGTCGTTTTCTGAGTTAGGTACGAAAATCAGCCATCTGGCTGTAGCCGATCTTGTGATCTTAGGAAGTGGGCTGGCAGGAGCGATTCTTTCAGGAGTCGTAATGAGGATCTTAAGAGCAAAAGGATATCGAATGTTTTAACCGCATCCGTTTAACCGAGGGATCCTTCCCTAAGTTGAACGGTTTTTTTATTATAGTTTTTTTCGGGAATTGTACATACTAGTTGAAGTGGGAAATAGGTTAAATCTACTGCAAGGTCGCCTTTGAGCGATGAAATTCATCTATAAGGAACGCTTAAAACTATAACCTGAATAATTTCCAAATATTGAAACTATTCGATTTTTTTCTCAATTTATGCATATATCTCCTCCTGGTTGGGAAGTATTAAAGGTGGGAGGAGTGAATACATGAATTTGTTTAAAACATGGACGAAGAGATTCGTTATGGTCAGTTTGTTCATTCTGGCACTGGGAACTACTTTTCAATCAGTCTCCGGAGTAGAAGCCCAAACCTTTAAAACCTGGTTGATGGACAAGGGTGACCGTGATCAAACCAATTTGAATTATAAAGAGCATCAGACAAATCGTTTAGGATTGTCATTTAAATTTCTTAAGAGGCTAGCAGGCTTTGAAACTCAAATTTCTGCGAGTACCCCCGTTGAACCGAGGACGTTGGAAGAGTCGGTTGATTGGGATCAGTATACGAAGCATAAGGTTGTAGCCACAGGCTATACAGCCGGGATTGAATCGACCGGGAAGAATCCTGGGCATCCCCTGTACGGAATTACATATTCAGGAGTGAAAGTGAAACGTGATTTATATTCTACGATTGCAGCCGATCTTTCCGTTTATCCTATTGGTACCATTCTTTTTATCCCCCATTATGGATATGGGGTTGTAGCCGATAAAGGGAGCGCTATTAAGGGGAATAGACTGGACCTCTATTATGAGACAGTCGATGATGTGTATAATGAATGGGGTAAACAGACACTGGATGTGTATATGATCCAGATGGGTTCAGGAGAGTTATCCGAACAGCAATTAGTAGACCTTAATGAAAATAAATCCATGCAGGTGTTTAGACAGCAGATTTTATCGCCTAAAGAAGAATAATCAGGAAAAGCACGCAGTTCACATCATGAACTGCGTGCTTTTTAACGTAACTGTTCCTCTTTATACAATTCTGGATGAAGCATCCCGGCAAGCTTGACGGCTCCCTTTAATAGAAGAGGGGACGGCCTGCAATAGAGGGCTTCTTCCAGGACGAAAATTCGATCCTGTTGAACAGCTCTCATGTCGTTCCATCCTGGACGCTTCTTCACGATATCTGGGTTGACCCGTTTCTGCTGAACGCCGACCCAGGCAAGACAAATATAGTCGGGGTCACGCTTTTGTACATCTTCCCAATCCGTTTGAACACTCGCAAGATCCACATCTTCATATAGATTTCGTGCCCCGATCATCTCGCTCAACTCGGTCAACCAGTTGAGCTTACCAGGGGTGAACACTGGCTTTGGCCACCATTCCCAGTAGAGAGATGGAGGATGTTGAACCCCGGAACTAATCGTCTTTAAGCGTGTTACGGTTTGCAGAAATTCACTCTGACGATTCATGGCATGTTCTTCCATTCCACACGCTTTCCCAACCGTTAAAAGATCGTCTGCTATATCAGAAAAGCTCTGAGGATTTAACGTAATGTGGGGGATGTTCCGCTTATCCAGATTTTCTATGTTTTTTTCCATACCGGGTACACTTAATGAAGAAAACACTAAATCAGGCTCCAAGGACTCCAGCTTATCCATATTAATGGAGAGATCCGGTCCGAGCCTGGGAAGTGATTGGACCTCTTCAGGATAATCGGAGTAATCATCGACTCCTACGAGGAGTGGAGTTAATCCGAGGTAATCGATTATTTCTGTATTACTTGGACAGATCGAAACAATTCTCATCGTGCCACTCCTATGCATAAAAGAAATAATGAAGAAGAAGGGTCAGAATAATCCCGGAAAGTCCACCAAAGAACACTTCAATGGGTTTGTGTCCGAGTAATTCCTTTAACTCCTTGCGCTTTTCCTGTTCAGGCTTGTTCTGCCAGCCTTTTGCTTCTGACATGAACCTTTGGAAATCCACCATCAATCGATTCAGGACAATGGCTTGTTCTCCTGCCTGCCTTCTCACACCCGTTGCGTCAAACATCGTAATGATGGCAAACATGGCGGAAACAGCAAAGATTGGTGAATCGACGCCTACTTCCAGGGCTACTCCCGTAGATAATGCCGTTACGGCAGCTGAATGGGAACTCGGCATCCCGCCTGTTGAGGTGATTAATGACCAATTTAATTCCCTGGTCGCGATAAACTGTATGGGAACCTTAACAAACTGAGCAAAAAAGATTGAAAATAAAGATGCCCATAATGGAAAATTAAAAAATACTTCCATGCTGTGAAATGCCACCCTTTCAATTGTTTGAATACAAATAATGTTCTCATTATATCATACCCTATTTACCTCTTTAATTAACTTTGTGGATCGGTTTGTTAGAAAGTCGAAATAATGGGACATTTTCGCTATAATAGAGGGTGGAGGTGTCGGATAAATGAAATTTTCAATTAATCAAAATGAATTGACAGCTGCTGATCAGGAGTGCCTGGTTGTTGGGATTTACAATCAGCCAACATTTGAAGGGAAGCTGAAAGAGCTTGACCACAAGTTCGAAGGCTATCTTACACAGCTGGTAAAAGACGGGGACATATCTACAAAAGCAAAGAAAGTAACCAAAGTACATACATTTGGTAAGCTCGAAACGAAGAGAGTAGTGTTCGTTGGACTTGGAAAACAAAAAGAGCTTACGTTTGATTCTTTAAAAGAATCGTTAGGGGTAGCCTCAAAAGCATTAAAGGGGATGAAAGTTTCTTCTTTTTCAGTAGCACTGGATACGTTTATTTCTGAAGAAATGGTAGCGACAGATGCAGCTCATGCATTTATGGAAGCCTTTACGATGTCTACATATGAGTTCCACGGCTATAAGAAGAAATCAAATCAACGGGAAGTACACGTAGACTCGATCGAGTTCTTTACAAGCGAAGACTCTAAAGAAGTAGAGACGGCTTTACATATCGGCTCCGCTTTTGGGAATGGAGTCAATTCAGCTCGTACGCTGGTGAACACTCCTGGTAATCTATTAACCTCTACTAAATTAGCCGAATACGCCCTTGAATTAGCGAAGCGATATAACTTTGAAGTGGAAATTTTGGATAAAGAAGAGATGGAACATCTGGGCATGGGCGCACTGCTCGCAGTAAACCAGGGATCCGTTGAACCTCCCAAAATGATCGTTCTGAAGTACAACGGGAAAGATGAGTGGCAAGATGTCATCGGTTTGGTTGGAAAAGGAATCACCTTTGATACAGGCGGTTATTCTATTAAGCCGAAAGATGGAATCGTCGGAATGAAAGCCGATATGGGGGGAGCAGCAGCGGTTCTGGGTGCGATGGAAATCATCGGTGAAATCAAACCGGAACAAAACGTAGTTGCCGTCATTCCTTCAACAGACAATATGGTAAGCGGCTCTGCCTTCAAGCCTGACGATGTGATTACATCAATGAGCGGTAAAACCATAGAAGTGTTAAATACAGACGCTGAGGGCCGTCTCGCACTAGCTGACGGTATGACCTATGCGAAGCATCAAGGAGCAAATTATTTAGTGGACGTTGCAACTCTAACCGGTGGAGTCATCATTGCTCTGGGTGAAGACAAAACGGGGGCACTCACGAATAATGAAGCGTTCTTCGAGCAAGTGCTGGAAGCGTCAGGGGAATCTGGCGAATACATCTGGCAGCTTCCTTATACGGAAAACGACAAGAAGCGTGTTCGTGGAAGTGATATTGCCGACTTGAACAACTCACCGGGACGAGCAGGTCATGCCATCATGGGTGGGGCCTTTGTCGGGGAGTTCGCTGAAGGTCTTCCTTGGGTACATCTTGATATCGCCGGTACGGCAACGACGAAAGGCAGCTATGAACTGGGTCCGAAAGGCGGAACTGGTGTCATGGCAAGAACGCTTGCACTATTAGTTGAGCGCTTTGTACCTTTGGAAAAATAATGTAACGGAATGAAGAGTCTTTTTTCAGTGTTTAAGCACGATGACACTGAAAGAAGGCTTTTTTTGTGATATACATAATTTGGATTGAATGCGGCAGCTGAAATTGCAGGAGACATAAGATTCTAGTTTGGGATAAGCGGGTAATCCGGCCGATAGGGGAGGAAATGCCGCCGTTTTTGTCAGGATTCGGCCGTTTTTAATCGAATGGGAGCAGGTTTTTTCAGGGTCCGGTAAAATTTCGTAAGTAGGCCGGTCGTTTTTGACTGCAATCCAGCCGTTTTCGATTAAAATCCGGCCACTTTCACGAAAAATCCAGCCGTTATTAAACAGAATCCGGCCAAAATGTGAGAAAATCCAGCAGTTTTTGACCATAATCCAACCGATTGACATTTAATGGAACTTCAGTCTGGCAGATCCGGCCCGACCAACTCAATCTTCGAAATGAACCCAATATTATTTTGAAAAATTCACCACTCCTCTTTTACTCTGCTAAAGTGTTGACAATCTCTCTTTATCTTGTTAAAGTTGAAATCGTGATTTTATTACTCTACCAATTTAGCATACTAAAGCAAAACGATATATCGTTGCATGGAGAATTATGAGGAGGAAGGTAGTTATGAACGCAGTTGTTATAGCGGTTCTTGTCATGCTTGTACTAAGCTTGGTACGCGTGAATGTTGTATTCGCTCTGATCACTGGTGCGTTAGTCGGAGGATTGACTGGTGGGCTGGGATTAAACGAGACGATATCCGTATTTACTGAAGGAATCAGCGGCGGGGCAAGTATCGCCCTAAGTTATGCATTACTGGGTGGATTTGCGGTGGCGATCTCTTACACGGGAATCCCCAATCTACTTGTTGACTGGGTACTTAAAGTAGTTGGAAAAAAAGGCGATTCCAGAAAAACAGCGCTTTCGAAAGCACTTATTGTTTTATCTATATTAATTATGGCTTGTTTTTCACAAAATGTGATTCCGATTCACATTGCTTTTATTCCTATTTTGATTCCACCTTTATTGAAGGTGATGACAGAGTTACGGATAGACCGACGTTTAATCGCATCTGTGATTACGTTTGGTTTAACGGCTCCGTATATTCTATTACCTGTAGGATTTGGCTTGCAGTTCCATGAAATCATCGCTCAAAACATGGGCTCAAGCGGCATGGGAATTGCGTTAGGTGATATTCCGAAAGCGATGCTTCTCCCTGTAGGGGGAATGGTGATCGGGTTACTCATCGCCGTGTTTGTGAGCTACCGTAAACCACGGGACTACAATGAAGCAGAAGAAGTGATCGCTGAAGAGAAGATCGTTTATAATAAAAGAGCGATGATTTTTGCTCTCGTTTCCATCGTAGTCGCCCTATATGTTCAGCTTCAGCTGGAATCAATGATCTTTGGTGCATTAGCCGGTATTGCTGTTCTTTATATTTCCGGGTCGGTTAAATGGAAAGAGGCCGACGGGTTACTGAATGAAGGAATGAAAATGATGGCTTTCATAGGCTTTGTGATGATTACGGCATCAGGCTTTGCTGAAGTGGTAAAAGCAACAGGCGATGTCGAAACATTGGTTGAAACGACTGCTGACGTGATCGGCGGAAACCAGGCATTGGCTGCACTTATCATGTTGATTGTAGGCCTTATTGTGACAATGGGCATCGGATCATCATTTGCTACGATTCCAATCATTGCAGCCATCTTCGTACCACTTGCCATGGAGCTTGGATTCAGCCCCCTCGCAACGATTGCGATTGTCGGGACCTCTGGGGCACTTGGTGACGCAGGTTCCCCGGCATCGGACAGTACGCTTGGACCGACAGCCGGATTGAATGCGGATGGTCAGCATAATCACATTTGGGACACGTGTGTACCAACATTCTTACACTACAATATTCCACTGATACTATTCGGCTGGATTGCAGCCATTATTCTATAAAAAAAGCAAGGGACATGTGCCCTTGCTTTTTGTTCTTTCACAGCCGGTTCACCACTCATAAAGTGAATGACCGCCGATGGGAACTCGGCGGGTTATTAGGTTCGGCACTCTTAGGTCCAAGACCTTATGATTATCGGAACTATCCACCATACGGCAAATAGAATAATGAGAATAGCAGTGTCATCTATGACACTGCTATTCTTGCGTAATAATAAAAAAAGCGATGCCGTTCACTACATCGCTGCCCTACATCCACCGGACAATCACAATCAAATGACAGCAATCCACCTGGCCAAGTTTCTCATCGAAGACTAAACGCACACCGTCAGGATTAAATGAGACGACGGGCTGTACTTTTGTGCCGATGGTTTGAAGTAGCTTATGTACTTCAGGAAGGTTCGATTGCTGTGCAGCCCTCATAAATTTTGATGAAAAATCATCTGAGGTTTTAATTCTTTGGAGCACTTTTTGGGCATCCTCCATCAAGCTCAATGTTTTACCTGCTGAAGACATAAACGTTTTGGTTTCAACAGGGGGATAGTTGCGGTTGTAAGAAGGCTGTGCCCTTGAATAAATAGGAGGATAGGGGCGTTGAATGGGCGGATAAAAAGGATGGTACCGATACATAACATAACCCCTTTCTTAGGAATGCTCTAAGGAAATGTATGAAAATGAAGAGGGAATTATTCATGAAACAAAAGGTGGAAGGGGAGAGCGGCCAAGCCCTTTTAGGCAAAATAAAGGATTTTCACAGCCACTATAGAACAGATAATAGAGAAGAAAATATTATGAGGTGATCACATGAACATGGAAAATACATTAATCAGCACGTTAGGAATTGAGTTTGTCGAACTGGGAAAAGGAAAAGTAATTGCGACGATGCCCGTAAATGAAAACACGAGACAGCCATTCGGATTCCTTCATGGAGGAGCATCAGTGGCACTTGCAGAAACGGTTGCGAGTGTTGGGGCGGTGCAATTAATTGATCTGGATAAGGAGATCTGCTTCGGTTTGGAGATCAACGCCAATCATATTAAAGCGAAGCGTGAAGGCCTTGTTACTGCTACAGGAACGGTGATGCATCAAGGGAGAACCACAATGGTTTGGGAGATTAAGATCACGGATGAGGACGATCAATTGATCTGTGTTTCAAGATGTACGATGGCAGTTGTGCCAAAACGCTAAACGGAATTCTTACATATCCAAATGTTTTAAAAGTGAATAAATGGGAAATCAATAACTAACCATTTGATTAGGAGGCTATATTTAATGAGTTGGACAAAAAATGATTATCCTGATTCACTGAAAAACCTGCCTGCGGATGTTCGGAACAAAGCCATTGAGATTGCCAACGCCCTTCTCGATGAAGGGTATGAAGAGGGACGAGCGATTGCGATTGCCACCGACCAGGCCCATAAGTCTGAAGAAGGAAATGCTTCGGATAAAACCGAATATCATGTCAGTCCACATGACAACGGCTGGCAGTTAAAGAAAGCAGACGGACAACGTGCCATCCTGGTAGAAGAGACAAAGGATAAGCTGTTATCAAAGGCGAAGGACTATGTGACGGATCATTCCGGCACGCTTGTTGTACACAAACAGGATGGAAGTGTAGAGAATCACTTGTATCAACAATAAGGAAAAAGGCTTGACCACTCGAGGAGATCCTCATGAGGTCAAGCCTTTTTGTTTCGCATAAGCTTGTTATTGACTGTTTTGGCGGTCATATTCTTTTTTATCTTTTAAGTCATCCCGAACGCTTTTATCCCAAAGCTTAACCCCGGAATTATAGGCAGCTCTTGAGATGAGGTGTCCAGCAACAGGTGCCGTCACAAAGATGAAGAAGATCGTCAGAATCAGTCTCGAATTAAAGTGTCCATGCTCCAAATAAAAGTAAAGGAATGTTGCCAAAAGAATCGACATCACGCCCAGTGTCGCACTTTTAGAAGCAGCATGATTTCTCGTATATACATCCGGGAGTCTCAGCAAACCAAAGGCAGTGACCAGGCTGAGAAACCCTCCTACTACTAAAAAGAACCCGATGAAAAATCTAATGATCTCGCTCACGTTCGATGATCTCCCCTTTCTCTAAGAACTTTGAAAAGGCAACGGTTCCTAAGAAAGCCAGAATCCCAAGAAGGAGAATAACTTCCAGAAAGGCGTAAGTATCGAGCATCATGGATACGAGGGCGATGATGGCAATCAGATTGATACCGATTGCATCTAGGGCTACCACACGGTCAGGGGTGGTTGGCCCTTTCACAACCCTGTATACAAGCCCCAGCATGGATAGGGAGACGCATAGCAGTGTGATTTGAAAAATCGTGTGTAACATTAGCGACTCACCTCCATAATGGCTTTTTCAAAGGAATTTTTAATCTCATCAATGGCTTGATCCACATCAGGGATATCGATGGCATGGACATAAAGAATCTTATTATCATACGATACATCCATGACGAGTGTCCCGGGTGTCAGGGTAATGAGATTAGCTAATAAGGTAATCTCCCAATCTGTTTTTAAATCTGTCGGTAAAGCAAAGATTCCCGGTTGGAAATCAAGCTTCGGTCTCAGGATCGTTTTTAAGACCGAGATGTTAGCAAGGATCAGTTCTTTTAAAAACAGGAAGAATAACTTGATTACGGCAGCCACGCGTAATAAATAAAACCGTGAGCCGAAAAACCTTCTGAATGCAAAAATCACAAGCAATCCTAGCAAATAGCCAATAATAAATGACTGAGAAGTAAAGGACACCGAAAGAAACATCCAGACAAAGGCCAGGAAAAAGTTTAATAAAATTTGAAATGCCATTCTACATTACTCCTTTAACACTGCGTCTATATAAAGATTCGGATTCACCAGTACTTCTGCTGCTTGTGAGAATAGAGGACGGACCGCCTCGGCACCAAAGCCGTAACATACAGCTAACAAGACGAGTATTGCGGAAGTCATCCATAAGTAACGAGCGTGACCTTTTGAAATTCCGTTGTATTCTTTCGGAGTTCCCCATATACCATTCAGGAATATTTTCACAACAGAATACAGTACCAATAGACTTGATGCCAGAATGACACCAGCACCTACATAGGCTTCTGCAGCAAAGCTTCCTCTTAGAATTAATAGTTTCCCTATAAATCCACTCAAAGGAGGGATCCCTGCCAAGGAGAAGGCTGCCACGAGGAACGTCCAGCCGAGCCACGGGTACTCTTTAATGAGTCCGCCCATTTTCTTGAGGTTGGTTGTCCCGGTTATGGCAATCATCACTCCGACCAGGAGGAACAGAGCCGCTTTAATAATCATGTCATGAACGAGATAGTAAACCGCCCCTTCTAATGCTTCAGGGTTCATGGTCGACACCCCGAACAATATCACACCAACTGCAATGATGATGTTGTAGATGATGATCTTTTTAACATCCCAATACGCGATGGCCCCGATACAGCCAAGGATGATTGTCAGGATGGCTAACATGCTAAGGATTTCATGAGTAAACCCAGTATCATGATAGAAAAATAATGTATACGTACGTAGAATCGAATAGATCCCTACTTTTGTCAGTAAGGCTCCGAACAAAGCAAGCACCGGTGTTGGTGGTGCATAATAAGAGCCAGGCAGCCAAAAGTAAAGCGGGAAAATCGCTCCTTTTAATCCGAAGACCAGCAGGAACATGATAGCGATCGCGGTAAGTATTCCCGGTTGATTTACTTCAGCAATCTTTCTCGAAATATCTGCCATATTCAATGTACCGACTACAGAATATAAATACGCGACAGTAATAACGAATAAAGCAGAGGAGATGACATTCACGAGAATGTACTTGATCCCCTCACGCAATTGAGCCTTTGTTCCACCGAGAACTAATAGTACATAAGAACTCATCAGCATCACTTCGAAAAAGACGAAGAGGTTAAAGATATCCCCGGTTGTAAATGCCCCGTTCACTCCCACCAACAGGAACTGAACAACAGGGTAGTAGTAGAATCGTTCTCTGTCTGCCCCTATGGACTTAAAGGAGTACAGTAACACGACCAATGTGATGATGCTAGTCGTCGTCACCAGTAGAGCAGAGAGCATATCAGAAACGAGTGTAATCCCAAAGGGAGCCACCCAGCTTCCTAAGTTAATCGTTTGTATTCCATCATTATTGATGGTGTTGATGAGTACAAGGGATGCTGCAATGGTAGCCAGAGTCGATAGGCTTGAAATTCCTCGTTGTACCTTCACATATTTGCTGATAAACATTAAGATAATCGCCGTAAATAACGGGATTAAAATAGGTAATATTAATAAGTTAGTCATTTCCTTCGTTTCCTCTCATCTGATCCATATTATCCGTTCCAAGCTCTTGATATGCCCGATAAGCAAGAACAAGGAAGAAAGCTGTCACTCCAAAGCTGATAACAATCGCTGTTAAAATCAATGCTTGTGGTAACGGATCGACATAAGATTTTGCGTGTTCTCCAAGAAGAGGTGCAGCTCCTCCTTTTAGGCCACTAATGGAAAGAAGTAAAAGATGCGCGCCGTGACTCAACAATGCTGTTCCAATAATGATTCGGAGCAAGCTTTTGGATAACATTAAGTAAACGGCGATCGTAATAAGAATTCCGACAACAATGGCCATTAATATTTCCATTATTCGCTCACCCCAATCGTTTGAATAATGGTCATCGTGACACCGATCACAACCAGATACACTCCCGTATCAAATAAGACGGCTGTATGCAGAGATGTCTTTCCTAACAGTGGAAGATGGAAATAATCGTACGCATGAGTCAGGAAAGGCACATCAAACAGAAGTGCCCCCGCAGAAGTTGCTACTGCCAGGAGTAAACCAATCGCAGTAACGATTTTATAATCCACCGGCAGGATAGTAGCTACTGTTTTGATATCATACGCCAACAACAGTAATACAATCGCTGCCGAAGTCATCAAGCCTCCAATAAAGCCTCCACCCGGGGTATAGTGCCCGGCGAAGAAAAGTCTCAGAGAAAACAGGATAATGATGAATGCGACAACGTTCGTTACGGTTTGTAAGATGACGTCATTCGTTTTTGTTTTCATCCTTCTTTCCCCCTTGTCAGACGCAATTTAATCATGGAGAAAATACCAAGTGCGGCTATCGCCAATACACAAATTTCAAATAATGTATCAAATCCACGGAAGTCAACGAGGATAACGTTTACCATGTTCTTACCGCCAGCTTCTTCATACACATTCTTGATGTAATAGCTTGAAATCGAATCGGAAAGTTTTGTACTGTATGCAGAAATTGCAAATAAAGTAACGACCAGTCCCACACCTATCGCAATCAATGCATTTCCAAGCTTAAATCTCATTCGTTCTTCATGCCTGCTTAATGGAGGCAGATGATAGAAGCAGAGTAAGAATAGAGCAACAGACACGGTCTCGATCACAAGCTGTGTCAGAGCAAGGTCCGGAGCACGGAATAATACGAAGAATAGAGAAACCGTATATCCGGCAGCTCCCAGCGAAATGATGGACGTTAATCGGGATTTTGCAAACAAGATGGTAACCGAGCTGATAACAAGTAAAAGCGCTATGGCCACCTCATAGACTCCAATCGGAGCCAAATCATCCGTATTGATCGCAAATGCTCCTTTAAACCACAAACTAAACAGTAATACGGCAATTAAGAAGGAGAAAATATATACGAGATACGTACGGATAAACCCTGTCATATAGCCTTTTGTAAAGTTGTAAGCTCCGCGTTCGGTTCCGATTAATCCACCATCATAAAATGAATTCAACGTGAAACGTTCCGGTATCCAAGAGTATATTTTTCTCCATCTTGGAAGTAGGAGATATAACAGAATTCCAAATAGGATGACTCCAAAGGTCATAAACAGTTCAGGCGTAAAACCATGCCAGAATGAAATATGGGTTTCGACTGCATGTCCTTCTTGTATCAGGCTGGGAGTAATGGAAGCTACTGCCGGAGCGATAATACGTTCGGACAGGATATTTGGAAAGAAACCAAAAATAATCACAAGTGAAGCCAGGATAATGGGAGAAATCAGCATTCCAAGTGGAGCTTCATGTGGTTTCTTTTCCAGTTTCTCCGGTTGATGCTTACCGGTAAAGGTTTTAAACACCAGAATCATGCTGTAAATAAACGTGAACACACTACCAACCCAGGCAAGGATCGGGAAAATCATACCCACTGTATCCAGGTTGAATATATCCATTTCAAGGACCCTTACCATCCCGGTAAAGAACATTTCTTTACTGAGGAAGCCATTGAATGGAGGAAGTCCTGCCATGGAAAATGCTCCGATCATCGCAATGGTGAAGGTGATCGGCATGAAATTCATCAACCCCCCAAGCTTACGGATATCCCTTGTTCCTGTTTCATGATCAATAATTCCGACCACCATGAACAAGCTTCCTTTGAAGGTGGCGTGATTGATCAAATGGAAAACGGCAGCAAGGGTAGCAACCATATAAATATTTTCATCTAATTGACTGTAGTGGAGAGCAGCCGCGCCGACTCCCAATAAAGACATGATAAGACCAAGTTGACTGACGGTTGAAAATGCGAGTATTCCTTTAAGGTCTGTTTGTTTCACCGCATTAAAGGAACCCCAGAATAGTGTAAAGATACCGAATCCACCCACAAGCCACAGCCATACACTTGATTCAGCAAATACAGGACTCATGCGGGCAACAAGGTAAATTCCGGCTTTAACCATTGTGGCAGAATGCAGGTACGCACTGACCGGTGTCGGTGCCTCCATGGCATCCGGTAACCAAATGTGGAACGGGAATTGAGCGGACTTCGTGAAAGCCCCCAACAGGACAAGAAGTAATGCTGGAAGGAAAAGTGCTTCTGTCATCAGCTGATCGGATTGCATGACTAATTCCCTGATGCTGAAGGTCCCGCTCATCAGATAGAGAAGTAAGAATCCCCCAAGCATGCTCAGTCCACCAAAGACGGTAATGAGCATGGATTTCTGGGCTCCATATCTTGACCGCTCACGGTGATACCAGTAACCGATCAATAAGAACGAGGAAATGGATGTGAATTCCCAGAACATATAAAGAACGATCAAGTTATCCGATAGGACAACCCCTAACATCGCTCCCATGAACATCATTAAATATACATAAAAGTTATGTAGCTGTTCTTTCTTCTTATCTAAGTAATAAATCGAGTACAGGACAACCAGTGAACCGATCCCTGTGATAAGCAGGGCGAACAGTAATCCCAGTCCGTCAACGTAGGCGATGAAGTTGATACCAAAGGACGGCATCCACTCCAAGGTTTCCTTGACGGTATCTCCATTCTTAGTAATGGAGATGAATTGAAAAAAGTAAGTAAATAAGGCGACTGGCAATAACAAAACGAACCAACCGGTATGTACATTCCGAAATGCCTTATAAAGAAATGGAATGAGTATGGCAAATAAAAAAGGCGAAACAATAGCCCAGTGTAACAAAGTCATATAAAACCCCCCTCATGTGAAATTATTTATTCTAAGCATGGTCTAATGTCTTTCCTGTTTTTAAATATGGATCTTCTTTCAAAAACCTCGACCGAAGCTGAACCTCAAAGAGCATTATAACGTAAAAAATAAATGCGTGCATTACTCAGGATTCCATTCGTATCAGATTGTTCATGAAGTATTAAATATGTAGATAGACGGAAAATACCACCCGGAAATTTGTTGGTTTTTTTCCGGCAATCCGACCGATTACAGAATAGTTTCGGTCAAATTGGAGAATCCTATCCATAAGGTGGTGAAGTTATGAAAAAGAAAACGGTAGCGGTTACGACCATATTCTTTACTTTTTTTGGCTTTGCGTGGTTAATTGAATCACAAGATCGGTTTAATAGAGGCATGATCGAAATGGAAGACCCGACCAGTATGAACATCAGGCCTGTTCAATACGGTGAAACGGAAGAAGTGGAAGAAGAAATAACGAAAGACCCCATTCGCCAAAGACAACCATTTGGATCGAGAGAATATATCCGAGTCGTACCACATTCCAATCCTCAGCAATAAATGACTGTCCTTTCTGCACTCATAGAAGGGCGGTCTTTTTATCCTTGCAGTGAAACAAGTGATAGGCAAATAGTCACTGTTCCTTCTGTTTCTATACCCTTTTCAAGATACTCATAAACGATTATGATGAGAGTGGTCGAAGAATCGTTATGGGAGAGTTTTTAGTGAAAAATACATACTTAACAAGTTATTTGCCTCTTTTTTCAATATTATTATTTAGCCTTACATTTTCCGTGTATGGTGTAGAAGTATTCGTAGACATCTTTAAGAAAATTGGTGTCTATCCCGGAATGAGGGAATTTTTATCGGATATGCAATTAAAGCTCGCGATTTTGATCTTGTTAATGGTTGCTTTTTTTATGGTATTTGCTGCTTTGAAGCTGATAGCGGAGACGATCAATGGTATTTCGATGTTGTTTTTCTCCTTGGATTCAGATGGTGAATTGTATAACCGTGTTCGAACAGGCTCGATGATTTATTTTATTGGTGGTCTGGTGTCAGTTCTGAGTCTGAAATCCTTCCTGGGGCTGTTGAGTATCTTTGCTTTGAGCTCTGTCGTTTATTTTATTTATTTTGTATATAAAATAAGTCCGTCCCTCTCGAAAATGGGGCTCTTCGGAGTCGTGGGTTTACAGGTGTTTTCATGGTCATCCTTATTTTTAACGATATTCTTTGTGTGCTTGAAATTATACAATGGCGTGATGGCCAGTTTGCCGGTTATGTCGAAGGTGAAGTTATAGACAAAGAGTCTGCAGCACGTGCTGCAGACTCTTTGTCATTCCATGATCTGCTTCCAAATCTTATGACTTGGTCGCTGCTGTTCTATCTGACTCATGTTACGGGGAATGTCATGCCCGACCCATACACCGGTAGTGAAGGTATCGGTCATTCCCATAACCCAGTAGTCATGATAGTTATTGGTGGTGCCTGTCTTAATCCCAACATAGGGCTTTGATACATAAGCTGCTCTTCCAGTTCCGGAAGTAGCGGCTTCCTCCAGCATCTTTCTCATTTTAGAGGTTGTATCCGCGGACCAAACCTTCTTCGGCTTATTCTTCCATTGATATAGGATGTTTCCTTTATTGTCCTTCACATGAATGATCGCATGACTTTCCTGGTACTTCCCATCAATAAAGGACGTATAAGCATCGGTCATTTCAAGTGGGCTCATCCCATAGGTGAATCCCCCTACGGACGACGCATAGGTTTGATCCTCGCTGATCACCTTCTCAAATGAGAAAGAGGATAAGGATTTAAAGGCTTCTTCAATGCCCACTTTTTCCATCAAGCGCAATGCAGGGGCGTTATACGATTGAGCCAGCGATTGTTTTAACGTCACGGTTCCGGGATTAACCCCTCCATAGTTAATGGGGCAATAGTCGCCGATACAGTACCGGTTCCCATTTACCTTTTCAGTGATGGAAGCCTGGTACCTCTCGATATATGGACCATAAACGAGAAGTGGCTTAATCACTGATCCAGGCTGTCTGAAAGCTTGAAATGCGTGATGGAAGTTATATTTCTGGTAGTTCCTGCCCCCGGTCATAGCCGAGATGGTCCTTGTCTTGTTGTCGATGGTGACAGTGGCTCCTTGTAACTCTTGCTGAAGCTGTTCATTTAAAGCCTTCACACTTTTTTGTTGCAGCTCCGGGTTCAGTCCGGTTTGAATGTGAACCCCTGAGGAAATCACTTCCTGGAAACGTTCATCGAGCTTCTGTGCCACTTTCTCCTTTTCCTTTGGAGAGGAGGCATGTGCCAGTTCCACTTTGTAGCCTTCGTGAATTGAAATCAGCTCTTTTAATTCACTTTCCACATAAAAAGCATAATCAGGATATAAATCGATCTTTTTGCGAACGTTTAAGCTAATCGGTACTTTTTTCATTTTTTCTGCTTCTTCTTTTGATAGCTTAGCCGTACTGACGAGAATATCCAGAAGCCGTTCCTGACGAACTTTCGTTTGATCGAAATGATCGATGGGATCATATTTTCCCGGATTATTGGGAATCGATGCAATGAATGCCATCTCTGCCTGATTGAGTTCCGTCACACTCTTCTGAAAGTAATACTGTGACGCTGTTTCAATTCCGTAAACTCCATTACTGAAGTAAATGACATTGAGGTAAAGCTCTAATATTTCATCTTTAGATAATGATTTTTCAATTTCATGGGCATAAAATAACTCGGTCAATTTACGATTGTACGTTTTTTCCTGCCCCAGATACAGGTTTCTTGCAAGCTGCTGTGTAATCGTGCTCCCACCCTGTTGAATGTGGGTGAACACCAGGTTTTTCACGACAGCCCGAAGAATCGCTCCGGCATCGAATCCGACATGCTCATAAAAATGCTGATCCTCTGAAGCGACAAGAATGTCCTTCATAAAAGGGGGAATCTGTTCATCCGAAATATATAACCGGAATGGACGATTCACTTCGGAAAACACTTTCCCGTTCTGATCCAGCAGTAAGCTGGTGCGATTGAGATTTAAGGTATCCGTACTTACCGAGTGTTCTAATTCATTTTGAAAGCTTTGTACTTTGTTCCATTCATCCGTCGCAAAAAATAATGTGGTAAAAAAGATGAGCATAAAACTTATAACCGTTATATAACCTGCGAAAACTCTCATTTCTCACTCTACTTTTCTAGTAATCTTTCACATGGCTCGTTGTTTCAGAATGACGCATACTCCACCATAATAATCCAAATGCGCCTAAGAATAAAGCACCTGTTATATAAAAAACGGAAGAAATACCAATATATCCTGACACGATCCCGCCAAAAGCAGGGCCGACCACGTTCCCGAGAAAACGAAAGCTTTGATTATACCCGAGCACTTCCCCTTGCATACTTAATGGAGCTTCCTGACGGATATAAGCGGTCACACACGGAATCATTCCTCCGATCGCGATGCCGAATAAGAATCGGAACAGGACAAGCTGCCACAGTTCTACAGCCAGCGCTTGGGGCACAATGAAAAAGGAGGCCAGAACAAGAAGGATCGATAAAACTTTTTCATAACCAATTTCATCACCCAGCTGGCCCCATCGTCTCGTCGCAAGTAAATTACCAAATCCGGTAGCAGAGAAAGCAATTCCAGCCAAAAATGCCAGATTCGCAGAAGAGGTAAGCTCATCTACATAGAGGGCGAGAAGAGGCTGAATGCTGAAGTTTGCTACTTGAATAAGGAATGACAGTAAGAGAACGGTCACTAATAATTTGTGACTGAAAATATGCTGCAGCACTTCAATACTTGAATACTTGTTTCGTTGATTCCGTTGCTCTTTGCTCCGTTGCTCGTCAATGCCAAGTAAAACAACGGTAGCTGCTATGGCAATGGCAATGGAGGTGAAAATGAATGTGTAGGAAAACCCTACATTATCAGCGAGTAACCCACCGATGACTGGACCGAATAGCCCCCCTGAAACAGTTCCCATTTGCAGGGTGCCAAGCGTACGTCCTGCTTCTTCCTTTGGAGTCTGAGCGGAAATAAGGGCCATCGAAGTGGGAATGAAACCTGTCACCGCACCCATGATCATGCGAAGGACGAAAAGCCCCCAAACGGAATCCATAAAGCCCATTAGAAAAATCGACGTGGCAATTCCGTACCCTGTAATAAGAAGGATCGGTTTATAGCCGAAGCGGTCTCCGATCCGTCCCCATAAAGGAGAAATAAAGAAAGCCGTTAAGAATGTAACCCCGAACACAAATCCTGACCAGCGTTGAACGTATTCATGACTGTACGTACCAAAGGTTTCAATATAAAGAGACAAAAACGGCAAAACCATCGTCGCACTGGCCGCAACCAGGAAATTGGCCATGAACATAATCGTCAAATTCTTTTTTTTGATTGAAATGGTTAACACCTTCTGTATGAATTTATTTCGTATACCTAAATATTCATTTTATTAAAGATGGAGACTCCAGTCCACCCAATAACATTTATTCACGGGGAAAACCGGGAATTAGTCATAATTTAAAGGTTCATCATGATATAATGTAAGAATAAGAAGTGTGGGAAATTGGAGTAAGTACCAATTTTATTTTTAGTATGAATTTTTTTATTATATATAAATTGGGGTCTTATCTAGATTTTGAGGAGGGAGTATAGTGGCGAAAGCGGAACAGCTTGTGTTCATAGATTTTGAGTTTTCTATGCCGGAACGACATAGAGTCCCCAAAGGTTTTTTTCCTGAGATTATTGAAGCCGGTGTCGTGGTGGTTGAGAAAGGGAAAGTGTCCAATTCGTTTTCATCTTATGTGAAACCGACTGCGTTTCCCAAACTGACCAACCGCTGTAAACGGTTCTTATCGATTAACCAGCAGGAAGTCGATTCGGGAATCTCATTTCAATGTTTGATTGACTATTTTTCCGGGTTGAATGCACGAGGGATCGACAAAGTAGTGACGTGGGGAAACATGGATATGAAGGTACTGCGTGATAACTGTGCACAGTCCGGCATTCCATTTCCTTTCCAAGCTCAATTCGTCGACTTGTCCATGGAATACAAACGATTCTTTGGTGATCAAAATCAAACGGGGCTATGGAAAGCAGTCCAGGAATACGGGAGGGAAGGAGTCGGAAAGCATCATAAAGCTTTAGATGATGCCCTCACCACCCACCATATCTACAACCTGGTCGAAAAAGACAAAAAATACCTTGATAAAGCTGAACCAACCACTATCGGGGAAAGAATAGACCTGTCCAAATTTTACAATCAGCTTGCCTAACGAGAAGAGGGACGGACCTTCCTAAGGTCCGTCCCTCTTCTCTGTTTAAAATGACAGGCTATACATCAGTTCGTATTCTCTTTGGATCGATTGGAGCGTTTCAAGGCTCTTTTGGGCGTGAGGGGTTGGATTTTCTTCCAGTTCTTTCTTCAGTGTAAGGTACGCAGAGACCAGTGATTCATTATAATCTGGAATGTTCCCGTCATACGGCTTCACCATCTTCTCCGGCATATTCGCCTGCTCGCGGTGTGCAAGGGCTTTTCGTTCGTGAAACAGAGGAACGTCCACTTCCTGGGGATTATGTAAATCACCTTGCCGTGGATGCTTCACGACGGAGAGAATCTTCACCACGTAGGCACCTGGACGCTCTCCGGTCACTTCCCCGATATACTTGCCCGTTTTATAAAATGCTGTGACATAATCACCAATTTGTATGTTTTTCATAAAAAAACCTCCTCTAATCCTTCAATCTTTATTATAATGAAAGCGGAATGAATGGTGAAAGAACTACTATAAAGGTAACATGTGGAGGTACATATATGAAGCGTCTGATGATCGTGATCCTGTGTTTATTAGGTTTAGTACTTGCCTCTTGTGGACAAACAGAGAAGGAAGATTCGGCTAAAGAAGGAACGCAACAAACAGAAGAAAAGAAGAATACGGCAGAAGAATCCAAAGGAGATGACACAATGACTTACCCTCAGCTTACAACAGAAGTTGCTGAAAACGAAAAATTAGTAGAAATGAAAACCTCGATGGGGACGATTAAAATCAAGCTTTTCCCTGAGCAGGCACCTAAAACCGTTGAAAACTTTATCACTCATAGTGAAAACGGCTATTATGACGGACTTAAATTCCATCGCGTGATCAAAGACTTCATGATCCAGGGGGGAGACCCGAATGGAAACGGCACGGGTGGAGAAAGTATATATGGTGAGTCCTTTGAAGATGAACTTTCACCTGAATTATTCAACCTTCGTGGAGCCCTGTCCATGGCCAATGCCGGACCGGATTCGAATGGAAGTCAATTCTTCATCGTACAAAAGGATGACATCGATCCACAATTTGAAGAGCAAATGAAGTCAGCTGGTTTCCCTGCAGAAATCACCGAAGCTTATATGAAGAATGGTGGAACCCCTTGGCTAGACCAAAAACATACGGTCTTTGGACAAGTGGTTGAAGGAATGGACATCGTCGATGAAATGGCCGATGTAGAAGTTGGTGAGAACGATCTTCCAAAAGAAGATATTGTGATTGAAACTATTAAGGTTGTAAAATAGTAGTGAGAGAGCTATAAACCCAAATTGGGGGTTTAGGGCTCTTTTTTTGGGATGAAGGCTCTAAAAGGGTAAACGAATATTTCCTCGGAAATTGTCGAGGAATGTTTCAGAGCCTGTTCATTAAATCGTTAAAAACGTGGGGATTTCAAGTTGGTTTGTCCTTTACAGTGTTGGTATAATAGACGAAGAGTTTGTTTTTTGAAAGGAGCTTACGATGCTTTCTTCTTATGTATTAAATTTATTTCTATACTTTCCTGAAGATAAGTCGGAATATATCCCTGCAAGCATTACGATGGCCATCTTCTTAATAGCTGCCTTATTGACGTTCCGTTTAATTATAAAGGTTTCAAAACGTGAAGAATTGAAAACGAAGAAGATGGAAGAGGAAGCGGGGCAGCATAAAAGGGAAAGAGAATAAAAAGAGTGGAACACGCTTAAATGTATGGGCGTGTTTTTTTGTTGTGTTCATACAACGCGCTTCACCAGATCTGCAGTGGTTTTTCGTGAAAATAGGGAATACTTTTCTACCTCAACGTCAACAATGGTGAAAGAGTATGCAGATTTGGAGGAAGTGCGAAATGAAAAAAATATCCCTATTATATATGATCATGATGAGTGTAGTACTTGGGGCATGTGCCATTGAAAACCCGAAAAAGGTTGAAGTGGATATAAAAAATGAGAACGGGGATTCACTTGGAAAAGCCACCCTGCAAGAGAAATCAGATGGAGTGGAAGTCGGATTGGACCTAGAAGGTTTGCCGCCTGGTGAACATGGGATTCACATCCACGAAAAAGGAGTATGTGAACGACCCGATTTTGTATCTGCAGGGAATCACTTCAATCCTGATGATAAAAAACATGGACTTCTTCATCCTGAGGGATCACATGGAGGAGATCTTCCTAACATTATCGTTGAGGATGATGGCATAGCAAAAGTCAAGCTGATGGCAGGTGGTGTCACCTTGACGAAAGGGAAGACGTCCCTTTTCACTAAAGAGGGGACTTCTTTGATCATTGATGAAAACAAAGACGATGGAATGACCCAGCCTTCAGGCGATTCCGGTAAACGTATTGCTTGCGGGGAAATTGTAAGTGATAAGAAGAAGTAGAATAAGGCGTGGGTTTGCAACAAAGTTCGTACCTGGTACAAATGACTTGAAATGTACCAGGTACAAAAAAGTTGAAAATAATAGTGCAGAAGTTGAAAATAAACCCCTCGATTAGCCCAAAGCTTTTCGCAATCTTTCCAACCCATCCATCAACGTCTCTCGTGGACAGGCAATATTCATACGTACAAAGCCTTCCCCGCCTGGTCCGTATTTCGTTCCGGGTTCCAATGCGAGTTTTCCTTTGTCCAATAGGCGTTCCTTCAGCTCTTCATCAGAGAGTTCCATCTTTGTACAATCTATCCAGAGCAAATAGGTTCCTTCAGGGTCCACCAATTGGACATCAGGCAGGTGCTGTCCAATGAATTCCTTCGTGACTTTCACGTTTTCCTGCAGGTACGCAAGTATTTCTTCCAGCCATGCCCCGCCAAAGCGATAGGCTGCTTCCATTCCGACAATCCCAAACGTATTGAGAGTAAAGAAGCCCTGTTTTTTATGAATTGCGGCGATTTTTTCCCGGAGATCCGGATTGGGAGTGATCATGGCTGAAGCCTGTAATCCTGCAAGGTTGAAGGTTTTGCTTGGTGCGATGCACGTGATCGTGATATCTCTGAACGAGTCATTAAGAGATGCCAGTGGAATATGGGTATGAGTTTCATAAACCAGATCTGAATGAATTTCATCCGACACGATCACGACATTGTACCGATGGCATAATTCAGCTATTTTCATTAGCTCATCTTTCCTCCATACACGACCGCTCGGATTATGTGGATTACATAATAAGAAGAGCTTCACACCAGATTTTAAAGATTCCTCAAACGCACTAAAATCGATAGAATAGCTTCCGTCATCATAATCCAGTTGAGCATTGACAATTTCCCGGTCATTGTCCTCCACCAGGCTGAAAAAGGGTGTATAGACAGGGGATTGTACGAGCACTTTATCTCCCGGAACAGTAAGTGCCTGAATAACGGTGGAAATCGCCGGTACGACTCCTGGACTGTATTGGAGCCACGTTTTCTCAATTTCCCACCCGTGACGTTTTTGGAGCCATTCCTTAATGCTTTGTGTCGTTTCATCCCCAACAAAGGTGTAACCAAATATCCCGTGTTTCAGTCGATCCTGCAGGGCATCCAACACATTTTGTGGCGGAAGGAAATCCATATCTGCCACCCACATGGGCAGAACATCGTCTCTCCCAAACACCGTCTTCGTCAGGTCCCACTTAACGGAGGATGACCCTTTTCGGTTGATGATTTCTTCAAATTTACTCACGAATTTGTCCCCTTTCTAAATATGTATTGGTTAATGTAATCATATGATGTAATCGAAAAAGATGAAAATTATTTGTTTATCGTTTTTCCTTTTTAACAGAAATATAGGTAATACAAGCTGATTCAAATCAAAAATAGCGGATCGTGTTCGATTTAAATATCAACATAAAAAAGGGACTTCTCCCTACGTTTCAGATATGAGCGTTTGGGAAAGTCCTTTTTTGTATAGCGACTGTGTCTGAGAGTCCTCTGTAATTCCTTCCAGAGGGGCGGATACAAATTGCTGAATGTGTTCCAATACTTCTTCAGGCTTCTCTTCAGGAACGAGGTGGCCGGTTTCTTCTAAAATCACGAGCCTTGAGTTCGGGATATCCTGTTCAAGCTTATGCCCCGTGGATAAGGGGACCACTCTGTCATGTTCTCCCCAGACAAGAAGGCAAGGTGTTTGAATGTTGCGCAAATCGCTTACCGTTAAATCCCCTTCACGATCTCGAATCATCCTCGTCAATGCCTTGAAAATATCATCCTCAAGAAATGGCTTCAAATACCCGAACATCATTTCATCATCAATCATGTTTGAATCATGTACGACATTTTCAAGATTATTCCGTATCCCGGATCGTGTAAGCCACAGTTTGACATACAGATGGAAAAAAGGAATATGACTTAGCATTGTGACAGGCCACTTCATTTTCTTGAGATAGCCGGAACTGCACAGGAGTACACCCTTTTCGACTAGGGAAGGTGCTTTTTTCATCACGTTCAGAGCGATCTGCCCACCCATTGAATGGCCCGTTAAGTGGACATTGCTAACATTCAAGTGGTCTAATAAGGCGATAACCGTGTTGGCCAGATTGTCGTAAGAATAGATGAATCGATTGTTTTTCTCGCTGTTCCCAAAGGGTGGGAGATCGATGGAAATGACATTATAATTTTCTTTCAAAAGAGGCGTTAGACGTCTAAAGCTAAAGGTTGATGATAGAAATCCATGAAGAAGGACGAAGGTTTCCGTGGCTGCAGGATGCTGATGATGTTCAAAGTAAACATTGGCACCATTCACCTGTACCACCTTTGCAAAATCTTGTTCTTGCATACTTCGTCACTCCTCTCAACTTAGTTTACAGATATTTTACCCCTATTTCTGCATTTAACACCCCGAGTCGAAAGTTGTTTCATATCCAATTGTAATTATGGAGGTAATGGGGAAAATAGACTTAAAGTGATGATCCCAGCGATTTCTGATATAATAAAATCATTTAGTGGTGATGAGGAGGAAGCAGAATGCAACTAAGAGAAATGGAGCTTGATTTGGTAAGGATTTTACAAAAGGATGCCAGGATTTCCACAGAGAATATAGCGAAAATGCTTCAAGTAACAACAGAGGAAATAGAGAATGCGATCGAAAAGCTTGAAAAAGACAATGTTCTTGTCAGATACAGTTCCGTTGTGGATTGGTCCAAAGTAGAAGGTCATGAAGGGGTAACGGCGATGATCGATGTGAAAGTCGCTCCGAAAAGGGGAGTGGGATTCGATGAAGTGGCCCATCGTATTTATCGTTACAAAGAAGTGAAAAGCGTTTATCTAATGTCCGGGGCATACGACCTTTCTGTAACGGTGGAGGGCCGAACCATGCATGAAGTAGCAACGTTCGTTTCTGAAAAGCTGTCTACTCTGGATTCCGTTTTATCTACAACAACTCATTTTCAATTGAAGAAATACAAACATGATGGCACCATTTTTGGTGATCATGGTGAAGATAAACGAATTGTGGTGTCTCCATGAAGACTAAGACATCTTACATATCTCAATCTGTGAAGAACTTAAAGCCTTCCGGTATCCGGAAATTCTTTGATTTGGCAGCAAATATGGAAGGGGTCATATCGCTCGGGGTCGGGGAACCGGATTTCATTACCTCCTGGACGGTGCGGGAAGCCGCTATTCTTTCCTTGGAGCAAGGCTATACCTCCTATACAGCGAACGCTGGCCTATTGGAGCTGAGGGAGAAGATTGCCGCGTATATGAAAGAGGGCTACTCCGTAGACTACGATCCTAAAGATGAGATCATTGTGACAGTCGGTGCCTCTCAAGCCCTTGATATCAGTATGCGTGCAATCATTGACCAGGGAGATGAGGTCATTGTGGTGGAACCTGGCTTTGTTTCCTATGTACCCCTTGTTCAATTGGCAGGTGGAGTAGCCGTTACGGTCGGAACCAAGGCGGAAAATGACTTCAAAGTCACAGCCGAAGAACTAGAAGCAGCCATCACTCCCCGTACAAAAGCCGTCTTACTTTGTTCGCCCAATAATCCAACGGGGACGGTCCTTGAAAGAGAGAACCTGGAAGAATTAGCAGAGGTGATTCGGAAGCATGATCTAGTTGTCCTATCAGATGAGATATACTCTGAGCTTGCTTATGATCATCGCCACGTTTCCATTGCTTCTTTACAGGACATGAGAAAAAGAACCATCGTAATCAATGGTTTCTCAAAAGGATTTGCCATGACGGGCTGGAGACTGGGGTTTATTTGTGCTCCTGAAGAGATCGCTTCATCCTTACTTAAAATTCATCAATACGCCATGATGTGTGCGTCCACCCCTGCTCAGCATGCTGCGGTGGAGGCACTCGATAAAGGGATGGATGATGTGATGGAAATGAAGCGAAGCTATCGTCAGCGACGACACTATTTTGTTGACTCCCTCAATGAGTTCGGATTAACCTGCCATACCCCGGGAGGAGCATTCTATGCCTTTCCTTCCATTAAAAAAACGGGAATGACTTCAGAGGAATTCGCAGAAAAGCTTCTTATGGAAGAGAAAGTTGCGGTCGTACCCGGTAATGTGTTCGGTAAAGGGGGAGAAGGATATATTCGTTGTTCTTATGCCTCCAGTATGGAGCAGCTGCAGGAAGCCGTGAAACGGATGAAGCGTTTTGTTGAGAATCACAGTTAGGAAATGAGGGTGCCAGGCACAAAAGAACACAATTGTGCCTGGCCCCTTTTTTATTTTGGCAAAAAAAATAGGACGATAAAATATCGTCCGACAAATGAAAACAAAAGGGGGAATACTTAGAAAGCTTATTTTCAGTATGAACCCTTTTTTCACTATCTATACATCATTTAATAAAATTTTTCAGGTTTCGCTCTTCTCATATTTCAGATCATACAACATTTGCATCACACGCAGGAAATCTTCTTCAGAGAATTCCTTCGCCTTGCGGAGGATCAGCTTTGTTCGTTTTGGCCCCAATTCTTTGATCAGCTGTTCCATTTCAGCGTCAACGCCTGTTGAAGGATGATCTTTCACTTCCCGTTCCATCAGTTCAGAAGCGGGTATATCAAGTACAGTTGACAGCTTAAGTATCGTTTGTGTATCAGGAATCTGTAGATCGGATTCATACTTTTCAATCGTTTTTGTGCCTAATCTGGCCCTTAAAGCAAGCTCCTGTTGAGATAGTTTACGCTCTTCGCGTACCCGTTTTAAATTCTCACCAAAGTGTGACATGCTAAAGTCCCTCCCCATAGAATACCTTCCTTATATCTATAGTTTATCATCATTTGGAAAAAAATAGCCCGCATTCTCGTGAACAAAATGTTAAAAATAAAAAGCCCGCCTCCAGGGACGGACCTCTCATTCAGGTTAAAAATACAAGTAGAATGGCTACTGGTACGATATAGCGGAGAAGGAAGATCCAGCTGTTGAATAATGCCGGTGATATGGAAGATCCTGATTTAAGTTCGTTCCATACGTCTTCCCGTTTCAGTCTATAAGATACAAATATGCTTATTAATAATGCACCGATCGGCAATCCGAAATTACTCGTTATATAATCTGCAAAGTCAAAGAAGTTCTTTCCTTGGATGAGGAAATCACCGAATACTCCAAATGAAAGGGCGCTTGGAATCCCTGCAAAGAAAACCAGTATTCCGATCAACCATGTAAATGGCTTACGTTTAGATTGATTCCCTTTTGACAGGGCTGCGACTCCAATTTCAAGTATGGAGAAAGCCGAAGTCAGGGTTGCAAACAATAGTAAAATCAGGAACACTGTTAAGAAAATGCCACCGAATGCAATTTCATTAAACACGGCTGGCAGAACGACAAAGGCAATTCCCGGTCCTTCATCCGGTTGGAAACCAAGGGCGTACACAGCAGGGAAAATGACCAATCCTGCCAATAATGAGATAAAGATATTTAACCCCGATACACTGATGGCGGATCTTGGCATGCTGTCCTCTTTTGAAAGATAAGATGCATACGTCACCATGACAGAAAGTCCGACCGTAAGTGCAAAGAACGCTTGTCCTAACGCAAGTAATACCGTTTCTCCATTCAAATAGCTCCAGTCAGGCAATAACAGGAAGCGGACACCCTCCATCGCACCTTCCAAGGTAAGGGACCTGATCACTAAAATAATAAATAAAATAAATAATGCCGGCATCATATAACGACTTGCCCGTTCAATCCCTTTTTGGATCCCGCCTTGTACGACAAGGATTGTGATGACAATAAAAATGAACTGTGCAATCAGCACTTCTTTTGGATTGGCAATGATGCTTTCGAATAAGGCTCCGTACCCCTCTTGAGTTTTCCCGATTAAAGAGCCCGTCACACTCCGGGCCAAATAAGAAAGGATCCATCCGCCCACAACACTGTAAAAGGATAATATGATAAAAGAAACAACCGTTCCTAAATAGCCGATCCAATGCCAATAAGAATGAGGCGCCAACTTTTTGTAGGAAGTAACGGCGTCGGCTCCCGCCCGTCTTCCGATGACAAACTCTGCGAGGAGAATGGGGGCACCGATCAAAACGGTGAAAAGGATAAAGAGTAAGAAGAAGACACCCCCTCCATTTGCACCTGCCATATAAGGGAATTTCCAAATGGCACCGAGCCCTATAGCAGAACCGGCAGCCGCCAGAATGAATCCAATCTTAGAAGTCCATTGTTCTTTTTTGGCCAAAATTAAGATCCTCCTTTCGAAAAAATAAGATTTTTCAATCGTACTATGTTTTACACCCTCTGTACACCGGATTTTTAAATTTTCAATATATAAGAAATATGGGGGTGAATGCCATCAAATAAGTGTTAGCGAACAATATGGCCACATGTATTTCCATTTATTATGTGTGAAAACGTTTGAAAACATTACAATTAACCTAATTTCTAGAAAAGTAGTTAAAAACATGATGAATGGGCTGGAAATTTCTCTAAAATGTAGTATACTAATTGTAACAAAACGTTCACAAATTATTTTTTTTTTCGCCATAATTGAAAGCGTTTACTACCGGATTGGAGGGATTTAGTATGGATGTATTTCTTGTTTATCTTTTTATCGCCACCGCTACTCCGTTATTTCTTTGGGTAGAACATCGTAAATGGGCGGTTCTTCATATCCCATTTGTTATAGCCTTATGGGCAGCGTTTATTTATTACGTAGCCGTTCCGGAGCTTGGAGGATGGGGACATGTGACGCTGTGGAGCCTGTTTGTTGCAAACCTTGCATTCGCCCACATTGCAGCCTTCATGTTATATGCCTTGCCGTTCATCCAAAAGCAGAAAAAGAAAAAAGCAATCACCATCAAGAATCTATAGTCTGATCCGATGTTCATTGGATCAGGCTTTTTTTTGTGGTCAATTTTAAAAGAATGGATTCAATTGTAAATAAATGAAACATAATCCACTTCATAATCGTTACATAAATGAGAGCTTCAAAGAGAAAGGGGGAAGGTGAGAGTGGAAAATGAGCACTTGATCGAGCGTGCAAAAAAAGGAGACCTGCAGGCATATAGTCATTTAATCACCTATTATTCTCCCATCGTTGAACGGTTTGCCTATCAGATTGGGAATTCTTCTGCGGATATACCAGATATTACCCAGGAAGTGTTCATTCGTGTATATCGGTTTCTGGACGGGTTTTCTTATGCGAAGTTTACAACCTGGCTTTATAAAATCACTTTAAATGTGTCGAGGGACTTTAAACGAAAGGAAAATCAGCACAACAATCGAGTGAAAAAAATCGGGAATGAACCCTCAGAAAACGTCATTACTCCTCAAGAACGTATCCTGAGACAGGAAGAGGATCGTATGCTCCACGAATGTATTCAAAAGCTGGATGGTAAATATCAAATACCAATCATCCTTTACTATTTTCATGAAAAGAAGTATGAAGAAATGGCTGAAATACTTTCAATCAATTTGTCTACTGTCAAAACAAGGTTATTAAGAGGAAAAAACCTTTTAAAAAAAGAACTGGAAGAGGCTGAAAAGAGGGAGGGGAGATTGAATGGATGACAAGATGCTCGAAAAACGCATGGAATTATTGAATCAATCGTATAAGAAAATTCCGGATCAGACCAATCCCTCAGACATCATACAAGCCATAAAACAAGAAGGGAAATCCCAAAAGAAGCGATCACTTATTCATTGGCCATACGTTGCAAGTTTCATTGGTGTACTTCTGATCGGTGCGGTTCTCATCCTGCAGCTTACGATGGATGAACCTGGAAGACAGAATGGGAATCAAGCTGATTTTGCACGTGAGTCAGACCAACGACTTCAAAGGGAAATAGAAGATGCGAAAGCTCAATATGAGTTAAGGAAAACTCAAGCAATGGAGCGGCTCGGGTTTACGGAAGGTATATTTAATTCGACTGTGATCGCCAGGGAGGCAGGGCGGCATCTCACATATATCGAGTCCATTCCAAAGCGGGACTTCTCAAATGAAAGGAAAGTGGAGTGGGTCAAGAGAGCGAGTGAGGAGTTGGATCAGATATTGGCAACTCCTGATGTGATGATGAAAAATCTGAAAGCTCCTTTATCGAAGGAAGAAGTAGAAGTATGGATGGATGATTTTATTAAAAAGGAACAAGACGTCCTCCCTCGATATGAGGACGTGCTGAATGATTATAAAGAATATTGGAAGCCTCATGTTGAGAATGGAAAGTTCAATATGAAGGAGTTCAATCATATGAAAAATGACTATCCCCCAAAACTATGGTTGTTACGGGATGGAATATTCAATAATGCTGTTAAGCTAACGTATAACAGTGAGACGGACCGGCTTGAAACTACATTGGATGTGGAGTACTTCAGGATGATCACGAATCGTGAAGCCTTACCGGAAGGCTATGAATTGTATTTGATCACCCGTTTTGATCCAGTCATTCAAGCAGGTGAATTGACAGGAACATGGAAAGAAGCAGCTGATCGCTTGATGGACTACGAAAAGATGTTAAAGGAATTGCCGGATAACTCAAGATTCAGGGTAGAAGTGAAGCATGAATACAATCTTCTCTATCAATACTTTACAAATGGAAATGTGTATCAGCCCATCTTTGACGAAAGGAATGAATTGAAATCACATGTAGAAGAAACCTACCGATATATACTGAAAGAGTATCCAGATTACACAACATCCCTTCATCTGAAAGAAGTATATGAGGAGTTAAGACGTGTGAATTTCGTTAAGCCAGATCGTTGGGTTCAGACGACACCGGTCATTTTGTCTTCTGAGGCAGAAGAAATCTATAAAGACTAATAAAGAGTGCTAAATTTACACTGTTTTAATAATTTTAATTATTGGGAAGCATAACTAGTGAGAAAGCAATTATAGATGGGAAATCGAAGAAAAATGGGGTTTGTTTCATAGGTCTGACAGAATAAAATTTTGCCGAATCCCTGATTCTATGATATAATCTACAATTGCGTGTAAAGACGAAAAATAATATATATACTAGGAGTGTTACCATGACTACAAAATTCGAAACAGGAACTGTTGTAACAGGTAAAGTTACAGGCATTCAACCATACGGTGCGTTCGTTGCACTTGACGAAGAAACACAAGGGTTAGTTCATATCTCTGAAATCACTCACGGCTTTGTTAAAGACGTTAGCGAGCACCTTTCAGTAGGCGACGAAGTAAAGGTTAAAGTATTATCAGTGGACGAAAAAGCTGGTAAAATCAGCCTTTCTATCCGTGCTACAGAAGAAGCTCCTGCAGCACCACAAGCAAAACCTGCAGCAGCGAAAAAACCTCGCCGTCAAGGTCAAGGAAGTGTAAAGCAAGCAAACGAAGAAACAACTCCAGCTGGCTTCAACACTCTTAAAGACAAGCTTGAAGAGTGGATCGAGCAATCAGAACGTCAAGATCTAATCAAGAAATAATACGATTTTTAAGAAGACTGCCTTTCTTGGAGGGCGGTCTTTTTTTAAATCCTGTTTTTGAAAAAGAGGAATTCTGATCTATCTTAGAGAATCCATACTATAATTGGAAAACCCAGTTGAAAGGCGGGATGAATTGAAAGAGAAAATAGGGAGTCTATTAAATGAAAATCAATGTACTCATATCCTCTATTCGTATCATGATCGAAACCGATATCTAGAAAATGCCGTTGCGTATGTTCTCGAGGGGATCGAAAAGGGGGATTCCGTTGTTCTGATTGAGAACGAGAGGAACCTGAATATATTGCTTAAACAGTTTAACAATCATTTAACCAGCGACCAATTAAAGAAAATACACGTTATCAGTAACTTTGATTTCTATCAATCGAGTGGAAGTTACCACCCGCCAGCCATTTATGAACAATTAACGAAATCCATTACCCCATTTTTAGAGAACGATATACCTTTTCGCTCCTGGACAAATGTGGAATGGGGCACATTGGAAGACCCGGCTTCCATCATCGAGTGGTTCGAAAAAGAAACGGATCGTGCTATTCATGAGCATGACCTGACCATCGTCTGTGCGTACGAATCGGAGAAAATGCCTGACCATCTGGAGGATGCACTAAAGAAAAGTCATGGGCACATTATGACGGATGAAGATATAGTGATCTCGAAAGTATACAGTAATACTAATTAGTCTAAGAACAGGGCGATGATCCTCATGAAGAGGGTTGTCGTCTTTTTTTGGTTCTTTTCGTAAAGTTTGTTGCTACTATCTCTGTCAAAAAAATTATCGTAAATTAACGAAAAATAAAGAATTTTTAAACAACATACTTGTCCGTACCTCATAAATGGCATATAATGATAATGAAAGCGCTTTACATATAGAAAAATACATAAATACAGGAGGATCTTAGATGCTTTATAATAATCCGAATACTGAAGGTTCATTGGTACAATTCAAAGACAAGTATGAGAACTTTATTGGTGGCGAATATGTGCCGCCGGCAAGTGGAGAATATTTTGAAAATGTATCACCTGTTACGGGGAAAGTTTTCACAAAAATTGCCCGGTCGAATAAAGAAGATGTCGAAAAGGCATTAGATGCAGCGCATGCAGCAAAAGACGCATGGGGTAAAACCTCTGTTACGGAAAGATCCATTATCTTAAATAAAATCGCCGATCGTATGGAAGAAAACTTAGAAATGCTTGCTGTAGCCGAAACATGGGATAATGGTAAGCCGGTTCGTGAAACACTGGCGGCTGATTTACCACTTGCCATTGATCACTTCCGTTATTTCGCCGGATGTATCAGAGGCCAGGAAGGATCTCTTGGTGAAATCGATAATGATACGGTCTCTTATCATTTCCATGAGCCGATCGGGGTTGTAGCCCAGATCATTCCTTGGAACTTCCCGATTCTGATGGGTGTATGGAAGATTGCCCCTGCACTTGCTGCGGGTAACTGTGTAGTCTTGAAACCTGCTGAGCAAACACCTGCTTCCATCATGGTTCTGGTTGAACTGATTAAAGACCTGCTGCCTAAAGGTGTACTGAATGTTGTTCAAGGATTTGGAGTGGAAGCAGGGAAACCTCTTGCTCAAAGTAAGCGTGTTGGTAAGGTAGCCTTCACAGGTGAAACGACAACAGGTCGCCTGATCATGCAATATGCTTCTCAAAACATTATCCCTGTCACATTAGAGCTTGGTGGTAAATCCCCTAATATCTTCTTTGAAGATGTCATGGATCAGGATGATGATTTCCTGGATAAAGCAGTGGAAGGTTTCGTCATGTTTGCACTGAATCAAGGAGAAGTGTGTACATGTCCTTCAAGAGCGCTAATCCAGGAATCGATCTACGATAAGTTCATGGAGCGTGCGATCGAACGCGTGAAACAAATCAAGCAGGGGAACCCGTTAGATTCAGATACAATGCTGGGTGCCCAAGCTTCTCAAGAACAATTGGATAAGATCCTATCTTATATTGAAATTGGGAAAGAAGAGGGAGCGGAATTACTCATCGGTGGTGAGCAGAATACACTGGATGGAGATCAGGAAGCAGGTTTCTATGTGAAGCCGACCGTCTTCAAAGGCAACAACAAAATGCGTATTTTCCAGGAAGAAATCTTTGGCCCTGTTGTTTCCGTTACAACGTTCAAAACGAAAGAAGAAGCACTTGAAATCGCCAATGATACTCTTTACGGACTTGGAGCAGGTGTATGGACGCGTGACATGAACACGGCTTACCGTTTCGGTAGAGAGGTTCAAGCAGGACGCGTATGGACTAACTGTTATCACCAATACCCGGCACATGCGGCATTCGGTGGATACAAAATGTCCGGTATCGGGCGCGAAAATCATAAAATGATGCTATCACACTATCAACAAACGAAGAATTTACTAGTTAGCTATAGCCCTAAAGCGTTAGGATTCTTCTAAAATGGAACAGCGACTAGAGGCAACAGAACAAGCCCTCCATCTGATTGAAACGTTAAAAGGCAAGCACGGTGCCCTCCTGTTTCATCAGTCTGGAGGCTGTTGTGATGGCAGTTCTCCTATGTGTTTAAGTCAGGATGATTTGATCATCGGTGACAGTGATGTATTAGTAGGTACTGTAGCCGACTGTCCTTTTTATATGAACGAACAACAATATGAGTATTGGAAGCATTTCCGGATCATATTGGATGTAAAAGAAGGAAGGGGAGGAGTGTTCTCTTTGGAATCAACGGAAGGCGTACGCTTTATCACGGATTCCAAATTGATCAAATCATAAACGTGATGGTTATGGTTCACCCTTCTACTTTCAGTGATAATGTTTAGAGACAACCTTTTTATAGGTTGTCTCTTTTTCAGTGTCGACAAATTCCGCAATCGCTTTAATAGAGGGAGAAGAAGGATTCTACCCATTGAATGGTCCATAAAAATATTTATCTGCCGCTTTCCAAAAAAGACAAAAACCGCATTCCCGATCCCCCCATTCACCCTATCCCCAAAAACAAAAAGCCACTCCCTAAAAAGAGAAAGTGGCCGACCAACATTAAAACGAATTCCGTTCGATCCCGTACTTCCGAATCCGATACTGCAGATTCTGCCGGCTCATCCCAAGGGACTTCGCCGTTTTGGTGATATTAAAGTCATGGTATTTCAAAGATTTTTGAATATAATAGGTTTCGGCTTCTTCGATGAAAATCTCCAACGGTTTGATCTCTGTTCCGGATTGGTAGAGGAACAGAGATTCATCCTGGCTTTCTTCTCCGGCAGCTGAGTGGTGGATGCGTTGCCTGAAACCAAATGGAAGATGATTGAAACCGATTTCCTCTTCAAACCCAACAAGATTAAACGCTCCCTCGATGACATGCTCTAGCTCCCTCACATTGCCTGGCCAGTCATACTGCTGGAAAATTTCCCTTACTTCATTCGAAATCCCCTTAATACTCATGGCAAAATGGTGGTTGAACTGGTCAATGAAATAGTTCACAATCTCCGGTAAATCTTCTTTTCTCGAACGGAGAGAAGGGATGAAGATTGAAACAATGCTCAGCCTGTAATAGAGGTCCTTCAATAACCGGCCTTCTGCTATGGCATCGATGGGATCCTCGTTCACCGTCGCCATCAACCGTACATCGTATGGAAGGTCCGTCCCCCGAGAAAAGAAGTTTAATAGCTTCTCCTGGAGGGAAGGGGTTAATGAGTTGATTTCGTCGAGGAGGAGTGTTCCTCCTTGTGCTTGTTGGAAGAGGGAGGGCCGGTGATCTTCCGGGTTGCTCGCTTCCGCCTCCTCTTGAAACAGGATTTCTTCAAGCATATCATCACGTAATGATGAACAGTTCTGGGTGATGAAGGGACGATTGGCACGGGCGCTGTCGTTATGGATGCTTTGTGCGAAAAGCTCCTTGCCGGTCCCGATTTCACCACAGATTAACACAGGGGAAGAAGTCCTTGTCGCCCGCTTTCCGGTTTCCACTGCGTCCTGCAGGCGGTGATGCTGACCGATAATGCTATCAAAGGTAAATAAGCTGCTTTGGCGCTTATGTATATGATCCCTCATCACTTTTTCGAGCTTGGTGATGTCCCTGGCAATCTCAATCGCTCCAATCAACACCTCATCATGAAAAATAGGGAATGTATCGTTCATCGTGGTGATTTCGATTCCATTTATATTAAAGTAAGTTTGCTTCACATTGAGGGTAGGTTCCTTTGTGCTTAGAACTTTAAGAAGGGTACTTTCCTCTTCAGAATGAAATTGGAAAACATCCAGCAAATTTTTATCCAGGACGTCTTCAATTTCCATGCCTTCGATTTCACGCATTTTACGATTGTAGATGATGGTTCTCCCGGTAGAATCGATGACATGAACGCCTGATTCGAGATGTTCAGCGACTTTTTCGTACATATACAAACGCTTTTCAGATTCCAGCATGCTGTCTCTCTCCTCTTCATTTTGGTTAGATCTTACTGCAAAACGTATCGTCTATAGTCTTCTTTTTGCGCAAATTTTTCAGCCGTTCGCTGTTTGATTTAGGACTTGGTATCAAAGGAATCCGCAAAAAGAGTGGGATTATAAAAAATTTTAAAAAAACTCTTGAAAAATGCAACTATCTTTTGCATTATTATAAGTGTAAGGGTTTTCTAAATGCAAATATTTTTTGCATCCCTGTTAACTAACTAAGTAAAGACCTCATCTCAAGCACTTTAAGAGTATGAAAACGGGAAGGAGCCTTTGTCTGCAGGGGCTCCACCCTTGTATATAAACAATCATTTTTTTTCATTACGTAAGGAGGAACTATTATGTCAGTAAGTACACATTCAATTATTGAACAAACGGAAAAATACGGTGCGAAAAATTATCATCCACTTCCAATCGTCATTTCAGAGGCGGAGGGTGTATGGGTGAAAGATCCAGAAGGCAATAAGTATATGGATATGCTTAGCGCTTATTCAGCGGTCAACCAGGGACATCGTCATCCAAAGATCATCCAGGCGTTAAAAGATCAAGCAGACCGTGTGACACTGACGTCACGTGCGTTCCACAATGATCAATTAGCCCCTTGGTATGAGAAGATTTGTAAGATGACTGGTAAAGACATGGCTCTTCCAATGAATACGGGTGCCGAGGCAGTAGAGACAGCGATCAAGACAGCTCGCCGCTGGGCGTATGATGTGAAGGGTGTAGCAGAAAATAGCGCGGAAATCATCGCGTGTAACGGGAACTTCCACGGAAGAACGATGACAGCTGTTTCCCTTTCTTCGGAAGAAGAATACAAGCGTGGTTTCGGTCCGATGCTTCCAGGAATCAACTTGATTCCTTACGGTGATCTGGATGCTTTAAAAGAAGCCATCACTCCAAACACAGCAGCTTTCCTTATCGAACCGATCCAGGGGGAAGCAGGGATCGTCTTCCCTCCTAAAGGCTTCATGAAAGCAGCATATGAATTATGTAAAGAAAACGACGTTCTATTCATTGCAGACGAAATTCAGGCAGGTCTTGCCCGTTCCGGGAAAATGTTCGCGTGTGAGTGGGAAGATGTTGATCCTGACATGTACATTTTAGGAAAAGCACTTGGAGGCGGAGTGTTCCCTATTTCATGTGTTGTGGCCAATGAGGAAGTATTAGGCGTATTCAATCCTGGCTCCCACGGTTCCACTTTCGGAGGAAATCCAATGGCATGTGCGGTTTCCGTTGCGTCCCTTGATGTACTGATCGATGAAAACCTGGCAGACCGTTCTCTTCAAATGGGAGAATACTTTATGAGTAAACTTCGTGAGATAGATAATCCTATGATTAAGGACGTTCGTGGTAGCGGATTATTTATCGGAGTGGAACTTAACGAACCAGCCCGTAAATACTGTGAACAACTGAAAGAAGAAGGACTGCTTTGTAAAGAAACACATGATACAGTGATTCGTTTTGCTCCACCACTTGTCATCTCACAGGAAGACCTGGATTGGGCAATCGAAAGAATCAAAAAAGTACTGTCTTAATTCCCGGTTCGGTTAGAAGTTTTTTTCTTAAATCGACTGGAACAGGCGTGAAAATAAAAATTATTTCTTTCCCAAGTCAATGGTTTAAGATACGGTAATATGTTACAATTACAACGTTTCAGATCACATAATAAAGAGGCGAATGTTTACAATGGGAGAAAACCTTAATCTGTTTACTTCTACACAGCATGTCATCAATGATGCTTTATCCAAGCTAGGATATACGGAAGAAATGTATGAACTTCTGAAAGAGCCGATTCGTATGTTGACCGTTCGTATCCCGGTTCGAATGGACGATGGCAGTATCAGAGTATTTACGGGCTACCGTGCACAACATAACGACGCAGTCGGACCTACCAAGGGCGGAGTGCGATTCCACCCTGAAGTGGATGAAGAGGAAGTAAAGGCTTTATCCATGTGGATGAGCTTGAAATGCGGAATTGTTGATTTACCGTACGGTGGAGGAAAAGGCGGGATCATCTGTGATCCAAGAACGATGTCTTTCACTGAACTGGAAAAGCTAAGTCGCGGCTATGTTCGTGCCATCAGTCAAATTGTCGGCCCTACAAAGGATATCCCGGCACCTGATGTGTACACAAACTCACAAATCATGGCTTGGATGATGGATGAATACAGCCGTCTTCGTGAAAATGACTCACCAGGATTCATTACAGGAAAACCGATTGTCCTTGGTGGTTCACAAGGTCGTGAAAAGGCGACGGCTCAAGGTGTTACCATCTGTATTGACCAAGCTGCAAAGAAACGTGGCATCGACATTAAAGGTGCACGCGTCGTCATCCAAGGTTTTGGAAATGCCGGCAGTTTCTTAGCGAAGTTCATGCATGATGCCGGTGCAAAGGTCATTGCCATTTCCGATGCCCAAGGTGCCCTTCATGATCCGGCTGGTTTGGATATTGATTATCTGTTAGACCGTCGGGATAGCTTCGGTACAGTAACGACACTATTTGAAAACACGATTTCAAATAAGGAATTATTGGAACTGGAGTGTGACATCCTTGTCCCTGCAGCGATTTCAAACCAGATCACTGAAGAGAATGTCTATGATATTAAAGCATCCATTGTGGTAGAAGCTGCAAACGGTCCGACTACCTTTGAAGCAACACGAATTCTTTCTGAAAGAGGAATCCTGCTTGTTCCAGACGTACTAGCAAGTGCGGGTGGGGTAACGGTTTCATATTTCGAATGGGTTCAGAATAATCAGGGGTACTACTGGACGGAAGAAGAAGTAAACGAGAAGCTTCATGCTAAACTTGTCGAAGCTTTCAACAATGTATACGAAACATCTCAGAATCGTCGAGTGAATATGCGACTCGCCGCATACATGGTCGGCGCACGCAAAATGGCTGAAGCCTCTAGATTCAGAGGTTGGGTGTAACGATCGCATAATATAGAGAACGTATCCCCAATTTATTGGGGATACGTTCTTTTTTTGGTTTGTAAAGGAATTTTCTATTTAGTATCGAAATGATTAGAGAGCATCAATTCTGGGTAAAATCATTGAAATTGACAGTAAACAGAAATCGTCGTACGATAAAAATGTTCTTATGTTTAAACTATTAAACATTAAAGATTCGGAGGGATTCATATGTCAACAGAAATGATTATAGAGGAAACTTCTCTTGAAACGGTACAATCAACACTTCAACAGCATAAGCAATTTTTTAAGTCAGGGGTTACCCGGCCAATACAATATAGAAAAGACTTGCTAGAGAAGTTCTCAGCAGTCATAAAAAATCATGAAGCAGAAATCATCGATGCATTGAAAAGAGATTTAAATAAATCAGAGATGGAAACGTATGCGACAGAAATCGGCATCCTGCTTGAAGAAATTAGATTCGTTCTGAAGAATATCGACGAGTGGGCAGAACCTAAAAAGGTTAAAACGGCGAAAACACATATTGGCTCTAAAGCCTATACCGTCCCGGAGCCTTACGGGGTTACACTGATCATCGCACCATGGAATTACCCGATCCAGCTTGCACTGGCCCCTGTCATTGGAGCGATCGCAGCCGGGAATACAGCCATTATTAAACCGTCAGAATTAACTCCTGCTACATCAGCTTTATTAGCGGAAATGATCAATACTCATTTTGACCCAAGACAGCTTTTCGTGATAGAAGGTGGAGTAGAAACGACACAGCATCTCCTGAAACAGCCATTCGATTATATTTTCTTTACCGGGAGCGTCCCCGTCGGAAAAGTGGTGATGGAAGCAGCGGCAAAGCAGTTGATACCCGTCACTCTTGAACTTGGTGGGAAAAGTCCTTGTATCGTGGATGAAACGGCGGATATTCCCCTGGCTGCGAAGCGCATCGCCTTCGGTAAAGTGACAAATGCCGGGCAGACGTGTATTGCACCTGATTACCTGTTTATTCACAAGAGCAAGAAAGATGAATTTATCACTGAATTTAAGAAAACGGTTATTGAATTTTATGGAACAGAACCGCTTAAAAGTGATAAGTTCGGGCGGGTCGTCAATGAACGTCATTTCAATCGTTTAACAAGCTATTTGGAAGATGGTGAAATCCTCTTAGGGGGAAATGTGGATCCTGGGAGCTTAAAAATTGAACCGACTTTAATGAAGCCGAGAGATTTTACTGTACCGGTGATGCAGGATGAAATATTCGGACCGATTTTCCCGGTCATTGAATATGAGGAACTTGAGGAAGTCATTGAATTTGTGACAGAGCGACCGAAACCGTTGGCCCTTTATCTGTTTACAAGCAATCCAATCACAGAAGATAGAATCAATGAATCGATTTCTTACGGGGGCGGTTGTGTGAATGATACACTCATGCACATCGTTACTCCATATCTTCCTTTCGGAGGGGTAGGGGAGAGCGGGATTGGAAATTACCACGGGGAATCAAGCTTTTCCACCTTTTCACATTACAAAAGCATCTTAAAACAGACGACGAAGTTTGACTTAAGCTTCCGTTATCCAAGTGGAAGATTTGGTATGCAGATCATTAAGAAGTTACTTAAATAAGAAAGGTGACCCAGAGGATGGGTCACCTTTTTAAGATGGTACGGGAGATATCCCGCTTTTCTTTAATAGCGCGTCGGCTCAGTATGAGGTTCTCTTTCAAGCTCTTCCGTTGGTTTGAATAACAGTCCAAGGTTAATTAGACCGGCAATACCAACTAATCCGTATATGATTCGGGATAGAGCGGCGTCTTGACCACCAAAGATTGCTGCAACAAGATCGAATTGAAAGAAACCGATTAGTCCCCAGTTCACAGCACCAATAATGGTAAGAACCAAAGCAATACGTTGAATTGCACTCATGTTGTTTTCCTCCTTATTGAATGGCTCATTAATAAGTTTCCCATTGCGCTTATTCCTATTCAGTTTGACTGCAACAAAATTTCCTTGTGCAAGTTCTTTGCATTTTGGGGATGATATATTCGATAATAGGAAATGTGTTGAAGACATTTTGGGTAACGAAATAGTTCGGCCCTTACAGAATACAAGGAGGTAACAAATAATGAATGAATTTACTTTTTACAATCCAACCAAATTGATTTTTGGAAAAGGACAAATAGAACAGCTGAAAGAATTGGTACCTCAATATGGTAAAAAAGTGCTTGTCGTATATGGTGGCGGAAGCATTAAGCGTAATGGTTTATACGATCAGGTAATGTCCGTATTGAAAGATATTGACAGCGAAGTATTCGAGCTTTCCGGAGTAGAACCGAATCCACGTCTTTCCACAGTCAGACGAGGTGTAGAGATAAGTAAAGAAAATAATATCGAATTTATTTTAGCTGTCGGTGGCGGAAGTGTCATCGACTGTACAAAAGCAATTGCTGCAGGTGCAAAATATGATGGAGATGCATGGGATCTTGTAACGAAGAAAGCTTTTGCGAAAGAAGCCCTTCCATTCGGAACAGTCCTGACTCTTGCAGCGACCGGTTCTGAAATGAATGCCGGATCTGTTATCACGAATTGGGAAACGAATGAGAAATATGGTTGGGGCAGCCCGGTGACGTTCCCGCAATTCTCTATCCTGGATCCGGAAAATACCTTCACAGTACCGAAAGATCATACAATCTACGGTATGGTGGATATGATGAGTCACGTGTTTGAACAGTATTTCAATAATGCAACCAACACTCCTCTACAAGACCGTATGTGTGAGTCCGTTCTGACTACGGTTATTGAAACAGCTCCGAAGCTGATCAATGATCTTGAAAACTACGAGCTTCGCGAGACGATTCTGTACTCTGGAACAATCGCCCTTAATGGAATGCTGCAAATGGGTTATAACGGTGACTGGGCTAGTCATAACATTGAACATGCGGTGTCAGCCGTATACGACATCCCCCATGCTGGAGGACTCGCGATTCTATTCCCTAACTGGATGGAACATAACCTGAAAGTAAATCCTTCACGATTTGCCCAGCTGGCAGAACGCGTATTCAATGTAGACCCTGCCGGTAAATCTGAAGAGGAAGTGGCACTGGAAGGAATCGAAAAGCTTCGCGAATTCTGGACAAGCATCGGAGCACCGTCCCGTTTGGCAGACTATGATATCGACGACAGCCAACTGGACCTGATGGCAGACAAAGCGATGGTGAACGGCGAATTCGGTAACTTCAATAAATTAAACAAAGACGACGTTCTTGCTATATTAAAAGCATCACTTTAAAACGATATGGGGAGGGACGGACCTTGTGAACAAGGTCCGTCCCTCTTCTTTCGCGAGAGTTGGAAAATAAAGTTAATCGGCTGGATTTTTTGTGATTTCTGCTGGATTAAGGAGTGAAACGGCTGGATTCTGAACCATTTCGGCTGGATTTTTCTACAAAACGGCCGGATTACAATCGATTTCGGCCGGATTCACCATGCTTTCCCCAATGAAAACCTTATTTTTCATGCCAATCACTCACCATTCGTCCCTCTTTATTGGTTTGTACACCAAGAATTAGGGGAATATAAGCCGGTGAGAACAGTTGTTGTAAAAAAGTTTGCTATGCACACGCTTACATGAAGGGAGCTTTCTTGATTCTCGGTTCAGCTTTCGATAAAGTGAGATAGAAGAAAATATTTTAATCGGAGGATGGTTATGACACACATTCGTTTTGATTATTCAAAAGCGTTATCGTTTTTTGGAGAACACGAACTTACATACTTAAGTGATGCCGTAAAGGTGGCTCATCATTCGTTACATGAACAAACAGGTGCAGGAAACGACTTCCTGGGATGGATAGATCTTCCTGTTGAGTACGATAAAGAAGAGTTTTCACGCATTCAGAAATCAGCCGAGAAAATTAAAAGTGATTCCGATGTCCTTCTGGTCGTCGGTATTGGTGGATCTTACTTGGGAGCCCGTGCCGCGATTGAAATGCTGAATCACAGCTTCTACAATGCCCTGCCGAAAGAAAAGCGTTCCACTCCACAAGTCCTGTTTGTTGGACAAAACATCAGTTCCACTTACATGAGGGACTTAATGGACCTTCTTGATGGAAAAGACTTCTCCATCAATGTGATTTCCAAGTCCGGTACAACGACAGAACCGGCACTCGCTTTCCGCATCTTCCGAAACATGCTCGAAGAAAAATACGGTGTAGAAGAAGCACGCAAGCGCATTTATGCGACAACGGATAAATCCAAAGGTGCCCTTAAAACCCTGGCAACAGATGAAGGTTATGAAACATTCGTCGTTCCTGATGATATCGGCGGTCGCTATTCTGTTCTGACAGCAGTTGGGCTGCTTCCGATTGCTGCTAGCGGAGTGGAAATCGAGACGATGATGAGCGGTGCGGCACAGGCACGTGAAGATTTCGGAAAATCCGAGCTCACAGAGAATCCTGCGTATCAATATGCTGCCGTTCGTAACGCACTATATAATAAAGGAAAAACAATTGAAATGCTCATTAACTATGAGCCAGGTTTACAATACTTTTCTGAATGGTGGAAACAGCTATTTGGAGAGAGTGAAGGAAAAGACCAAAAAGGAATTTATCCTTCTTCAGCTAACTTCTCAACAGATCTTCATTCTCTTGGACAATATGTTCAAGAAGGACGCCGTGACATTTTTGAAACAGTCATCAAGGTTTCAGAGCCACGTCATGAGCTGAAAATCGAGAAGGCTGACAGTGATTTGGACGGCTTGAATTACTTAGCCGGTGAAACAGTGGATTTTGTAAACAACAAAGCATTTGAAGGTACATTGCTTGCCCATACAGATGGTGGCGTACCAAACCTGATCGTGGAAATTCCGGCAATGGATGCATACACATTCGGTTACCTGGTGTACTTCTTCGAGAAAGCATGTGCGATGAGTGGATACCTGCTTGGTGTGAATCCATTTGATCAACCGGGAGTGGAAGCATACAAAGTAAATATGTTCGCCCTTCTTGGAAAACCAGGCTTTGAAGAGAAGAAGGTGGAGCTTGAAAAACGCCTTAAATAAGGAAAGAGCACTGAGGGAAATCTCAGTGCTCTTTTTACATTTTTCTTTCACTTTAGGAGAAACTATCCCTAAAAGAAAGGGGATGGATCCACGTGATAGAGCTTTCATCTAACATTGAAGGACAGCATTACCAACTGTATAAGCTTGAACAGCTATTAAAGCCGCTTGGATATTCGATAGGTGGCAATTGGGATTATGATCACGGCTATTTCGATTACAAAATTGATGACGAAGTGGGTTATCAGTATTTGAGAGTACCGTTTACGTCTGTTGACGGACAATTGGATTCAAGGGGGGCTACGGTTGAATTCGGAAAGCCGTTCCTTCTCTCTCATAAATACCAGCGTGGCTTGGACGATTACGCATCAACAGGAACCTTCTCAGGCTCGGTCAACCAATTTTCCGAACCACAAGATCCTGATGCAAGCTTCCCGGAAGAATATATTGAAGTTGGGAAAGAACTTGTAAAAGAGCTGGAGAACGTTTTATTCTCTAGTTAGAGATCACAAGCAGTTCATCCGTTTCTTCAACCAAAGTAGTCAAAGGAGGATTCACAGTCGTGTTTTCTCCTTTTTTTATACCTAAAAGGATGATATTGTTTTTTAGAAGATTTGTACTTAACGAATGAAAGCTCTTATTGATGTGTTCTTCTGAAACAGGTATCAGCTTTAAATTGTTTCCTTTTAAATGATTCAATAATTTCAAGATGGTTTTAGACATCCCTTGAGAAATGATACTGTTCATCATCACATAGCTTGTTTGCATATTCGTTTGAATCACTTCATCGGCTCCTGCCCGCCCGGCATTGGCCACTTGATCTTTCTGGAGGATTTCAACGACCGTGTATAAATCAGGGTGATTCCCTTTAATGGCAAGAAGAGTCAGGACAGAATTCATGTCTGCCGTTATCTCATCTTTATTTTGATCAGCGGTAATGATGGCGATCGATGCTTCATGGAGATTTACTTTTTTTAAAATGGCATCTCTAAAAGGGGTTCCCCTCACAAAATGGATATGGTTATTATTGTATGGATTCTTTTGCAGGGTTTCATCGACCAAAATGATATCACATTGGGACTGCAGGGAGGTTAGTTGGTTAATCACTTCCCGTGTCCGCTCATTCCACCCTACGACTACAATATGTTCCTTCCCCTTGAACGTTGCTTTGCCTTCCAAATACGCATTTTGTGTCATGACTGTTTCTGCTGCAAGCATGACAAAATAAGTAGAAAGAAAACCGGCACCTACTAAGATGAGAATGATGCCAATCAGTCTGCCTTCAAACGATGTGGGAACAAAATCTCCATACCCCACAGTGGAAGTCGTAATAATCGCCCACCAGATCCCATCGAATAGGGAAGGGAAGGTATCGGGCTCGATGAAATGAATGATCGTTCCGAATGAAAGCATCAACGTAATGGCGATCGTGAATATTCGAATAACTAAAGGCCAGCGCAAGAATCCATGAAACATTTGCTGCACCATACTACCAGCTCCTTTTCATCTGCACTGACCATTATTGCCTATTCAGGTTCTTCTAAAACTCAGAAAGCCATTCTTTCTTCAATAAACTGTACATATGCGCATCATATTGATGGTCATCTTGAAGAATATACTCTCTGAGTAACCCCTCCTGCTTGAAACCAAGCTTTTCAACCACTCTTGAAGAAGCTTTGTTGTATGGGACAATCACTGCCCCTACACGGTTCATTTCTTTATCTGCAAATAGGTAGTTGAGTAACGGGGAGAGTGCCTCACCCATGATTCCCTTACCCCAGTGATCAGGGCTAAGGTCGTATCCGATTTCGCAACGCTTATACGCTTTCGAAATGCCGTGGAACCCGCATGTCCCGATCATTCTATTCGAATGCTTCTCCACGATGGCCCAGCGCATGGGACCGCCTGACTCCAAGTGCTTTTCGTAGTTCTCAACCATGCTTACCGCCACTTCTTTCGATTCAATCGGACTCATTCCAAAATAGCGGAGAACGTCAGCGGAAGTATAGAGTTCATAAAGAAAATCGACATCTTCCATCGTAATCTGCCTTAGTACGATTCTCTCTGTTTCAAATACTGGATATTTTCCCAAAATTATCAATCCCCTTTGTACATGAAAGTATACCATGTAAGGGGCCGGGGGAGGATAGGTAATTTCATAGTCTCTTTTACTATTGTTCATGGTTTGTCATATGGGAAAGTTGCATGAGGAAGCATAGCTGGAGAATGATCTCTCGAAACACAAATGAACTGAACGTAAAAGCCCCTGTCAATTAGACAGAGACTGCTTCATCATGACTTCATTCCGGCAGATTGTGTATCCGGTCTTCCTGACTTTGAAGGAAATGATATGTCTTTCACGTCGGTCAGAAGAGATGGATCTAATTCAGAAACGGATGCTTGACCGGAAAGGGCTAACGTCAAATCGAGGTCGGCCAGTATATTCCGGATGACTTCCTTCACTCCTTGTTCACCAGCCAGGGTCAATCCATACATATAGGGTCTACCTAAGAGAACGGAACTCGCTCCGAGGGCCAATGCTTTCACGACATCCGCACCCCGTCGGATTCCACTGTCAAATAGTACAGGGATCCGTCCCTTCACAACCTGACAAATCACCGGCAATGAATCTAAAGCTCCAACGGCCCCGTCAACCTGTCTTCCACCATGATTGGAGACAATGATCCCATCTATTCCGTGATCGATGGCAAGCTTTGCGTCCTCGGGGTGTAGAATTCCTTTAAGAAGAATCGGCAGGCTTGTATGATCTCGCAGAAAATCCAGGTCATCCCACGTCAAACTGGCATTGCCAAACACTTTGGACCAAAGGGTGGCAGCTGCCTTACCGTCAACTTCAGGGGGATCTTTCAGCATTGAACGAAAGACAGGATCGCTCACATAATTCCCAACTCCTTCTCCCGACAGAAAGGGAAGATACGCGTTTTCAAGGTCTGATTCACGCCATGCCATCATCGGGGCATCAAGAGTAACGACGATTGCGGAGTATCCGGACGCTTCAGCCCTCCCCAGCATACTGGCTGCAATCTCGCGGTCGTTGCTCCAATATAGCTGAAACCATCTTGGGGAGTTGCCCATGACAGAAGCGATTTCCTCCATGGAGTAAGTAGAGGCTGAGCTTGCAATGAACGGAACATTCATGGATGATGCCGCACGTGCAGACGCCAGCTCCCCATCAGGGTGAACGATGGATTGCACTCCGATGGGAGCGAGCATAAGAGGGGAGGAGTAGGTATCTCCCCATAAAGTCACCTTCAGATCACGGTTTTCCACGTTATTCAGCATACGGGGAACAATCTGCCAGCGGTCGAAGGCATTTCTGTTAGCGCGCATCGTATCCTCACCGCCGGCACCTCCAGCTACATAATAAAAAGGACCGTCTTCAAGCTTTTTCCGGGCCTTTTGTTCAAGCTCTTCAAACCGGAATGGAATGGAGGGACGGACCTTCCTCTGATAGATTTCATTTTGGACATGGTTTCCATACTGATTCATGGTATTCTTCTCCTTTCTTCTTTGCCGGAACAGGTGCAAATAATAAAAAGGAAGCGTATGTAATCGGCGAGCTTTTCCTTATAAGGGAAATGGTACTGATGGTATTCAGAAAAGTCAATTAAATGAACTAAAAAAAAGAGACCGATCATACGACCGGACTCCTTTCGTTTAAATCCCCACCTGCTCTTTAATCGCATCCAACCGTTTATCCAGCTCGTCAGACACGGTTTTCACTTCATCGTGTTTCGTTGATTCCAGATCATTCAGGTAGTTTCTGATTTTCTCCTGACGGTCATCGAGGAGAGACGAGATGGCAGAGCGCTTCTCTGAATCAATGAGATCATCTTTTTCCAAGCGATTGAGTGTTTGGATCATCCTGTTTTGTTCATTCCGAAGCATGGACTGATACGTGGAGACGATATCCCTCAATGCATTATAGTGATCGACGGTCGTCCATACATTGTCACTGAATCGATGAACCGCCCACCATCTCCACGTATTTTTATTGACTGCTTCTTTCCACACATTTTCAATTTCAGACAACTGTTGTTTCGTTTTCACGGAGGAGTACTCTCCGCCGCCGGCAACTGCAATCATCTTCAATTGCTCGTCGGCCTCTGTGTCCACATCGAAGCCTATTATGTTGATTTTGACGTTGGTATTGTCCGCTTTCACCTTTTCGGCTGCCGCTACTGGATCGCCATCACATGTTTCGATTCCATCACTCACCACGTATATAAAGTTCTCCGTATCTTCGTTATTATGAGTTGAGAGTTGCTCGTTGGCTAATTCGATACTCGATGCCAATGGAGTCCAGCCCATGGGATCGAATTTCGATAGTGATTCAGAGAATGCAGCCCCTTCATATGGTTGAAGGGGATAGAACGATTCGACGGCCTTGCATGACACCTCTTTGTCGACATCACTTCCCGTTCCCTTGTGTCCAAACGCAATCAGGGAAACATTGACGGATTCGGGAAGCTCCTTAGCAAGAATACTCAAGCTTTCCTTGGCGAGGGACATTTTGCTTTCCCCGCTCACCTCGGCCTTCATGCTCCCGCTCGAATCGATCAATAATGCCACATTCACCTCTTTATCTTCTTTTTGGGTGATTTCATCCATCTCGATATCCTGCAGAAGGCGACCATCGGGCAATTTCAGTTCTTCATAAACGACCTCATAGTTTTCGAGCTCAGAGGCAATGTCCCCGTATCCCGTTTGGAGGCTTGATAGAAGGGACTGTGCCCACTTTTGTTCACTCCATTTCTCCGTTTCTTTCTTGTCGACATGATCCATATATTCATCGATGGCCTTACCTGTAGCTTCTTTATACGATTCAGGATCTTTGGACCAGCTTTTATTTTCTATGTATTGTTGATAGAGATCACCTGAATCCTCACTGATTAACACTTCAGGGGTGGTACTTGATACACCAAGGTCCTTAGTGGCTGTGTCAGGCTCCTGCGTGGCTTTATCCTTTGTAGAGGTCTTCTCTGGTTCTTCCTGACATCCCGTTAACAGGAAGAAAAGCGCGGCTACTAAAAAGATTTGTTTCATTCGTTTCATATTATTCTCCTTACCATAAAGGTTTTGTAACGCCTTGGTATATCCAAAATTTTACTTTATTTCAACTACCCTGGGAACCATAACGCTAAACCCAGAATTGTAAAAAAACATAAAAAAAGGCGTCCTTATTGAAAATAAGGACGCCTTTTTTATGTATGGAGCATAGCGGGATCGAACCGCTGACCTTTTGGCTGCCAGCCAAACGCTCTCCCAGCTGAGCTAATGCCCCGTGAATCGGTCATGATTAATTATAAAAAAGTACCAGGCATTCGTCAATCCTTTTTTTACTATTTTTTGTATTGGAATGTGAAACGATTTAAAAAGACGTTGAACCAATGGTTCGACGCCTTTTTAGATGTGGACCAAATCTGATCACTCCACATCTTCATCCTTTCATCTATTCAACAACTCTAACCCTTTCACCATTGCCAGCGCTTCTTTATCGGCAATCACCGTGACATGTTCGTGGCGATTCAAGATAGAAGCAGGGAAGTTCTCAGAGATTACTCCTTCAACTAACTTTTTCATGGCCACTTGTTTCGCCTCACCTGAAACAAGGAGAAGGATTTCTTTGCTTTTCATAATCGAAGAAATCCCCATTGTGATGGCTTGTGCAGGTACTTCATCCATCGAGTCGAAATAACGGGCATTAGCCTCACGAGTAGATTGAGCAAGCTCGACAATATGGGTGTTGGTATCAAAAGAAGTACCTGGTTCATTAAATCCGATATGTCCGTTGCTGCCTATTCCAAGAATTTGAAGATCGATTCCCCCATGTAAACGGATCTTTTCATCATATGCCTCACATTCCTTTTCGAGGTCCACTGCTTTTCCAGAAGGAATATGGGTGTTCTTTGAATCAATATCAATATGTTTAAATAGGTGATCATTCATGTAATGGTAGTAGCTGTTAGGGTGTTTACCGGATAACCCGATGTATTCGTCCAAATTAAAGGAAGATACATGTTGATAGGAAGTCCTGTTCTGTTTATGGTCATTGATCAATGCCTCATAAAGCCCTTGTGGTGTTCCGCCTGTGGCCAATCCCAGTGTCAGTTGGTTAGAGCTTTTCACCTTGGATAATAGATAGTCTGCAGCGACTTGACTCATTTCCTGGTAGTCTTTCACTTCAATTAGTTTCATGAGTATCATCCTCTCGAATATAGGCTATTTTTCCTTTGCAAATCGTTGTGTATACATCTTTGTTTTCGTCCAGGATGACGATGTCTGCATCTTTCCGGGGAGCAAGGCTTCCTTTTCGATTAAAGATATTTAATTGTCTGGCAGGATTTTCAGCGGTCATTTTGATCGCACTTCTCATATCCCCGGTTGTGAATTCCTGGATATTTGTAAAAGCATCCCTCATCTTCAATACGCTTCCTGCTAAAGTGTCTTCGTCCAATATTGCTTTCCCGTCCTTAACCGTCACCATCTGGCCGCCAAGATCATACTGGCCATTCTTCAAGCATTTGGCTCTCATGGAATCAGTGATGAGGATTAATCGCTCGTCTGTAATTTGATCGAATGCCAATTGGACCACTTCCGGACGTACGTGGATGCCGTCTGAAATCAATTCCACCATTAATTCTTTTCGAAGGAAGGATGCGCCCACGATGCCTGGCTCCCGGTGATGAAGTCCCGACATTTGATTGAACAAGTGGGTAACATGGGACAAGCCTGCATCGATGGCTTTCCCGACCTGATCATAGGTTGCATTGGAATGGCCCACTGAAGCGACAATTCCATTCTCTTTTAAGTAACGGATCAGTTCGTATTCATCATCAAGTTCAGGGGCAAGGGTCACCAACTTAATATTCTCTCCTGAAAGAGCATGCCAGTTTTTAAAAACTTCGACATTTGGCTTTTGGATACGATGTAGAGGCTGTGCACCTGCCTTATCCGCATTAATGAACGGCCCTTCTAAATGAAGGCCGAGTATTTCTGCCTGACCACCCCTTTGATGGTTTGACATATAGTCTGCCGTTGCCGCCAAGGCTTTTTCGATTGCATCTGATGCTTCCGTCATGGTTGTCGCAAGGAAGCTCGTGGTTCCTTCTTTCGGAAGTGTCCCGGTCATCGTATCGAGAGCTTCTCGCGTGGCATCCATTGTGTCGGCACCATTTACTCCATGAATATGAATATCTATCATTCCCGGGACAACACTATATCCATGGGGAAGCGAAATCACTTTGTATTCTTCAGAATCGTTTAACTGGGAACGGTCACCCATTTCGGTGATCATTCCATTCTCTATTTTGATATACCCTTTTTCATATACTGTATTTTCTGCATAGATGTTTCCATCCAGGATAAGTAGTTTCTCTATATTTGAGGTCACTGAAATCACTCCTTGAGTACTTTACACTTCTACCATAACACCTGATAGTATAGATGTCTATACCAGTTTATATTTGAACAGTATATTTAATGATTTAAAAAGTAATCGGACTATATTACCTCATCAAATCTCCATTTATATTTATAAAATTGGTATAGACAACTATTCCTTTTTAATGATATGATTTGTTTTGTTTAAACGCTTTCACTTGAAAAAAAGGAGAGAATAGTATGTTAGGTTTCTTACAACGAATCGGTAAATCGCTCATGCTTCCAATCGCGGTGCTTCCGGCAGCTGCATTATTGCTGCGTTTAGGTCAGGATGACTTATTGGGAATCGCGTTCATGTCTGAAGCAGGAGATGCCATATTTAAAAATTTAGCATTAATCTTTGCCATCGGGGTGGCAATCGGATTTTCGAAAGATGGAAATGGTACGGCCGGATTAGCCGGTGCCATCGGTTATTTGGTGTTAACGGGTGGGTTGAAAGCCCTTGATCCGGATTCGAACATGGCCATTTTCGGCGGGATCATATCCGGGGTCGTGGCAGGTTTATTATATAACCGTTTCAATGATATTAAACTTCCGGCCTGGCTGGGCTTCTTCGGGGGCAGACGTTTCGTTCCGATTGTAACCGCTGCGTCCATGGTATTACTCGCAGGGATATTTGGAATCATCTGGCCACCAATCCAGAGTGGGATCAACTCCATTGGTGAATGGATCATCGGTGCCGGAGCCACTGGAGTCGGTGTGTTCGGTCTGTTGAATCGTCTCTTGATTCCAGTCGGGCTGCATCACGTGTTGAATACACTTGTATGGTTTGAATTTGGAACATTTAAAGATGCAGCAGGAGAAATTGTGAAGGGGGATATCCCACGTTTCTTTGCAGGTGATCCAACAGCTGGAACGTTCCAGACTGGATTCTTCCCTATCATGATGTTCGGTCTTCCGGCAGCTTGTCTTGCGATGATTGTGACAGCGAAAAAGCATTTACGTGCCAATGTATCGGGGATGTTAATCGGTTTGGCCGTCACTTCATTCTTAACAGGGATCACAGAGCCGATTGAATTCAGTTTCATGTTCTTATCTCCTGTTCTTTATGGAATTCATGCTGTATTAACAGCAAGTTCGATGGTCATCACATACGTACTTGGTATCCACCACGGTTTTGGTTTCTCAGCCGGTGCTTTTGATTACATTTTAAACTTCAACATCGGTCAAAAACCGTGGCTGTTATTAGGGGTAGACATTCTTTATGGAATCATCTACTTCCTCCTATTCACCTTCTTGATCAAGAAGTTTAATTTGAAAACTCCGGGTCGTGAAGATGATGAAGATGTGGTAGTAGCAGATGAAAATTCACGTGGAAATAGTAAATATGAAGTAATGGCAGAACATTTCCTGAAGGATCTGGGCGGGAAAGAAAACCTGGCAGTGATCGATAACTGTGCCACACGTTTACGATTACAAATCAATGACGCCACACTGGTAGATGAAAAAGCCTTAAAAGCACATGGGGCTAAAGGTGTGATGAAGGTGAACAATAAAAACCTTCAAGTCATTGTAGGGACCGATGTGGAATTTGTTGCGGATGAGTTGAGAAAGTTAAAATAACAGGGGAGGGCAGACGGGTTTGTCGTATTTGGCAAAACCCGTCTGTCACTTTCATATAGACATGGGATATTTGTTTGTTATAAACAGGGTATATATACTAAAATAAAAGATAAATCGTTATATATCGAAAGGAGAAGCGTTCGTGGTAAATAAAAATTCTCCTCTTCCTTTGTATTATCAGTTAGAAGAGCACCTAAAACATCTAATACAGTCTGAAGAGTTAAAACCGGGTGATGCCCTTCCGTCTGAGCGGGAGCTGGCTGAATCGTTCAAAATCAGCAGGATGACCGTGAGACAGGCGATTACCAATCTTGTGAATAAAAATGTGTTATATAGAGAAAAAGGCCGAGGGACATTCGTCTCTCACCGCAAAATCGAGCAAAGTCTCCAAGGTTTAACAAGCTTCAGTGAAGACATGAAGAGTCGGGGACTCGAGCCCGGGAATAAATTACTGCATTTCGAAATTTCTCCGGCCGCAGACGATATTCAGGAACTTCTTTCGTTAGAGGAAGAAGAGCTGGTGTATACGATGAAGCGAATCCGTCTTGCGAATGGTGAACCAATGGCTCTGGAGACAAGTTATATTCCCGTGAAGCTGCTTCCTGGATTGAATCAGGAAATATTGGAAAGGTCACTGTACCACTATATTGAAAGCGAGCTGAACCTTCACATCAGTCATGCCACGCAATCAGTGGAAGCGGCAATTGTGACGGAAGAGGATACGAAGCATCTAAAGGTGAAGAGTGGGGAGCCGGTGCTCTTCATTCAGCGTGATTCATTTTTAGAAGACGGCACCCCTTTTGAGCTTGTACGATCGATTTATCGAGCTGATAAATATAAATTCAAAATCAACTTGGACAGACTGTAAAAAAAGAGTAGGAGCCCTATTTTATAAAGGGTCCCTACTCTTTTTCTCTATAATCCTTTTGTTAACAAGGGAATACGCTGACGATATTTCTCGATCAATCCTTCGTTATGATTTTCTGCGCCATCCACGTTTCCGCTGATGAAGATAGGCGGCTCAAATCCGTCTACCACCATGTTTTCAATGGCACCTGCCATGACGCTATTTAATATCGCCGCGCCGATGACAGTTGAAGATGGAGAGAACGGAACAGACACTCTTGGGTCAGTCAGTACCGCATCTCCTACAACGGAGTGATTATTTATGGCAAGATCCACTACTTCACTCAGAAATCTTCCGCTGGGATGTCGGGACGTTTCCTTCTCTACATAATCAAAGGAACTGATGGACACAACATAAGCGCCCCTCTCTTTGGCGTGAAGAGCTACATCGATGGGAACGGGATTTTTTCCTGATGTGGAGACAACAATCACCACATCATGGGGCTGAATATCTTGCGCATTCATAAACTCACTCGCATACCCTTTCGCTCTTTCTAACTGAGAGGATCGTACGGCTCCTTCATGAAGCATGAGCGGCTCTATCAAAATAGGATGGATTGGAACCAGTCCACCTGCTCTGTAGAACACCTCTTCAGAAAGGATGTGAGAGTGACCGCATCCGAAGAGCTGGATGATTCCATCTTCTTGGATGGAAGAAGATATCTTTTGAGCAAACTCTGCCATTTTTTCAGCTTCTTCGGTTTGAACAACATGTAACTTTTCCTGGATTTTTTCAAAGTATGTAGAAATCATTTCTTTCCCGCTTTCATTTTTTCTATCAGCATATCATATCTATCATGGAAATCTTTAGTCTGCACACTTTACATGTTATCTTTAAGCTAAATCGTGGTAACATAGGGAATAATGAACTGTACGGAGGATATCTATGCGTATTTTTAGAATTTTAAACAACAATGCTGTTGTAGTGGTAGACGGGCCGCAGGAGAAAATTGTGATGGGGAGCGGGATTGCTTTTCAGAAGAAGCGAAATGATATCATCCCCAAGAACAAAATTGAAAAGATCTTTGTCCTTCATGAACAATCCTCAGAGAAATTCCAGCAGCTCCTGGCTACCTTGCCGGAGGAACATATTGAAATCGCTGAAAACATCATCAGCTTTGCAGAGGGGCATTTAAATGCCCCTCTTAGCGATCATATCCATATTGCACTGACGGATCACCTTTCATTTGCGCTTGAAAGACTGCAGCAAGGAATCCCAATCCAAAATAAGCTCTTGAACGAAATCAAGCTCCTATATAAAAAGGAATATGAAGTCGGAGTGTGGGCAAAAGAAGAGATCAGGCAGAAACTCGGTATCGAAATCCCTGATGATGAGGCGGCTCATATTGCCCTTCATATTCATACTGCAAAGATGGATGCCCCGTCTATGAGCGAATCGTTGAAGCATGCAACGATTCTGAGGGAATTTGTCGAGCAGGTAGAGTCCCTTCTGTCCATAAAAGTAGAAGAGTCGAGCATCAACTACCAACGATTGATCACCCATCTCCGTTTTGCATTAAATCGGATTGAGCAGGGAGACCAGTTTGATCCCATTGATGAAGACATGCTTGAACTCATACAGATGAAATACCAAAGGGCTTACGAGTGCTCAAAGGAAATTACAAAGTATCTGCAACAAGAATACAGCATTGACTTCCCACCTTCAGAGGTTGCGTATATAGCTCTGCATATCGAACGCCTCATAAAGTAAATGGTTGACGGTATCGCTTTCATCTTGTAGAATGAACTCATCAATTTCATACAGTAGGATTGTTACTGTTCATGCAGGCAAGACCTAGAATCTTTAAGACGATAATGGTAAGCGTCTCTCTTTGACCTACCTCTATCCTCTTAAGGGTACTAGGTCTTTTTTTATTGATATTTTATAAAACAGGAGGGATTCATGATGAATTATCGTGAAGTTGCAGAACAGCTTGTCCCGTTATTGGGCGGCGAGAATAATGTTGTAAGTGCCACTCATTGTGCGACGCGTCTTCGTCTCGTGATTGACGATGAAAGTCAGATAGATAAAAGTGCCATCGAGGAATTGGATGGTGTGAAAGGGGCATTCTCAAGTTCCGGTCAGTTCCAGATCATATTCGGGACAGGGAATGTAAACAAAGTATTTGAGCATTTCGGCCCTCTTGTTGGAGCATCAGTTGAAGATAAGTCTCCAACGGGTGAGTCTCACAGCGATGCTGCAAAACGGAAGATGAACCCATTTGCCCGTTTTGCACGTACATTGTCAAACATATTTGTACCCATCATCCCTGCAATCGTAGCTGCCGGTATGTTAATGGGACTCCTTGGTCTGATGAGAACGTATAAATGGGTAGATCCTGAAAGCGGTCTATTCGTGATGCTGGACATGTTCTCTTCTGCTGCCTTCATCATTTTACCGATCTTGATCGGGATGAGTGCTGCGAAGGAATTTGGGGCGAATGGTTACTTAGGTGCTGTCATCGGGGGGATCATGACCCACCCGGCATTACTGAATCCGTGGGGTCTTGCCGATGCCCAGCCGGACACTCTTGATTTCTTCGGATTTGGCGTTGAAATGCTTGGGTACCAAGGGACGGTCATTCCAGTACTATTAACCGTTTACTTAATGGCAAAGATTGAAAAAGGCTTACGCAAAATTGTACCGAATACTGTTGATTTATTGGTGACACCGTTCTTGACGGTCATCTTCACAGGATTTACCGCCCTGCTTATCGTTGGCCCACTTGGAAGGGTCCTCGGTAACGGAATCACAACGGTTCTGGATGTTGTCTACAATACAGCCGGTCCGATAGCTGGACTGATCTTTGGTGGATTGTATTCAACAATCGTATTAACCGGTGTTCATCACAGCTTCCATGCCATCGAGGCTGAGTTGTTATCAAACGTAGGTGGAAACTATTTGCTGCCAATTTGGGCAATGGCCAACGTTGCACAAGGTGGGGCAACACTCGCTGTCTTCTTTAAAACGAAAAATAAGAAAACGAAGGAAATTGCTGTACCGGCAGCCGTGTCTGCTTTCCTGGGAATTACAGAGCCGGCGATTTTCGGGGTTAACTTGAAGCATCGCCGTCCGTTTATCGGAGCAGCCATCGGTGGAGCGCTTGGTGGAGCATACGTGGTATTCACTCAAGTGATGGCGAACGGAATAGGACTAACGGGTATTCCGATGTTCGCAATTGCTCAAGATCCACTTAACTATGGAATCGGATTCATCATCGCTGTAGCAGGCGCATTTTCAGCAACTTTATTACTGGGTTGGAAAGAAGAAGCAAAATAGAAATCTTTATCCTTACTAGTCACCTGACTAGTAAGGATTTGCTATATTTAAAGTAGAATCCATTAGAACGAGGAGGAACTCGATATGAAACAAGGAATCATCTCACTGGGTGAAGCACTGATAGACTTCATCCCTTTAGACGAACACAATACTACCTATCAAAAAAGTCCCGGAGGAGCCCCGGCCAATGTGGCTGTTGGACTGGCTAGATTAGGCGCGAGGTCTACCTTTTTAGGAAAAGTGGGAGATGATGTATTAGGGAGGTTCCTGCAAGAGACTCTTCAGGAATATGGGGTTCGGACCAATCAAATGCTTTTGACTCCTGATGTCCGTACGGGAGTGGTATTTGTAACGAACGGAGAAGACGGGGAGCGCAGCTTTGACTTTTATATCGATCCGAGTGCGGACCGATTCCTCCAAGTGAAAGATATAGACGAAGAGGATTTCCTAACCCATAAAATCCTTCACTTTGGTTCCATCTCCATGATCAGCTCTCCTGCGAAAGAAGCTACTCATCATGCTGTGAAAGTGGCGAAAGAGAATGGTTTATTGGTTTCCTATGATCCGAATTTACGATTAGGATTATGGGATTCTGAGGAAAATGCCCGAGAAACGATTAAGAGTATGCTTTCTGAAGCCGATGTTTTGAAGATCTCTGAGGAAGAACTCGAATTTATTACGGGTGAAAAAGAGATTGAATCAGGGGTAGCGAAACTAAGGGCATACAATATTCCTTTCTTGATTATCACGATGGGGGCAGAAGGAAGCTATGTGTACGTAGGAGATGCCCGTCAGTATGTACCTGCCATGAAGGTGAAAGCAGTGGATACAACGGGGGCCGGGGATGCGTTTGTATCCGGGATTCTCTATTCCATCCATGAATACAAAGGGAATATTTCATCACTATCAATAGAAGAAGCAGCCCGCATGGCCGGGTTTGCAGCCGTATCAGGAGCACTCGCTGCCTCAACAAAAGGAGCGATGACGGCTTTGCCTTCCTTGGAGGAAGTAAACCATCATCTGAAGAGGGGGAAGGCGTGATGACCAGAGATGAACAACTGCGAAAAGAAGTCTATGAAGAAATGGAAAAGCACAAGGGTGTTGTAGAGCAGGATCAATACCGCCTTCATTATCACCTCATGCCGCCTGTGGGACTATTGAATGATCCGAACGGATTTATCCAATTCAAAGGGGTCTATCATTTATATTACCAGTGGATGCCCTTTAAAACAGGACATGGTGCGAAGTTCTGGGGGCATTACTCGTCAAGGGACTTAGTGAACTGGACGCATGAAGACATCGCCCTCACGCCTGCAGAATGGTATGAGAAAAATGGTTGTTATTCCGGAAGTGCCATCGAGCATGACGGGAAAATCTATGCGTACTATACAGGGAACGTGAAGGACGAGGAAGGGAATCGGGAATCCTATCAGTGCTTAGCACTCTCGGAAGACAGTATCCATTTTGACAAAAAAGGTCCCGTCGTTCACTTGCCGGAAGGATATACCGCCCATTTCCGCGATCCAAAGGTGTGGGAACAGGATGGAGCGTTTTTTATGGTTGTTGGTGCACAGACGACAGAGTTAAAAGGAGCAGTTGCTTTGTTGCGATCGCATGATCTAATTGATTGGGAGTATCGGGGTGTCCTTGCAGGTGGAGGCAAGGGCAAGCTTGCTGACTTCGGTTATATGTTTGAATGTCCCGACCTTTTTAAGTTGGGAGATCAGGACATCCTTATTTTCTCTCCGCAGGGAATCGAAGGTGCTGGAATGAAGTATCAGAATGTGTATCAGGCAGGCTATGTTGCCGGACAATTTGATTCAGCTGCAGGAACGTTGGAACATGGGAATTTCGAAGAGTTGGACCGCGGCTTTGACTTCTATGCTCCACAAACGACAGTCGACGACAAGGGACGCCGTATTCTTTTTGCCTGGATGAGTGTACCGGATCAAAATGAACAGGATCATCCTACCATTGAACATAAATGGCTTCATACGATGACCTTGCCTCGGGAGCTGAAGCTTGTGAACGGTAAGGTGATACAGGTTCCTCTTGAAGAATTGCGGAATTTAAGAGCCGGAGAAGCTATAGAACACAAGGTTGTATTGGATAAAGAAAGCCGGGAACTCAATGGTGTAAATGGAAAAGCGTTTGAATTGGAGATCGGGGACCTGTCTCTTTCTGAAGGATGGTTTGATCTTTCCATTGGAGATGGAGGCAGACTCGTTTATTCTGCTGGGGAACAGCTGGTGACTCTTGAGCGAAAAAGCTATGTTAATGGCGTGGTAGAGAAGCGGCAATGTAAAGTGGTGAATTTAAATTCATTAAGAGTGTTCGTTGACACTTCTGCCATTGAAGTATTTATAAATGAAGGAGAAGAAACGTTTACAGCCCGGTTCTATCCATCACCAAATAACGATACTGTACATTTCGGAGCTTCCAATCAGGCTCGATTTACCATTAGAAAATGGGATCTAAACCATGTAAACTTGAAATAGACTGCCGCTTCGGTGGTCTATTTTCTTTTTCTTAATAAAAGATAGATGTTATAGTAAGATAATATAAATTGGATACCCTGAAAGGATTTTTCATGATGAAGTATAAAATGATTGTACTGGACTTAGATGATACATTGTTACGAGATGACCAAACGATTTCAATGCGTACAAAAGATGCTTTGCTTCTGGCACAGGAGGCGGGAGTGAAAGTTGTCCTGGCATCCGGCCGCCCAACGTTTGGAATGAGATGGGTTGCAAAAGAACTGAAGCTTGACCAATATGGAAGCTATATTCTTTCTTTCAACGGATCAAAAATAATAGATTGCAAGACAAACGAAGAGAAATACAGTCGAACATTATCAGCTGAAACCGTTCACCGCTTATATGATTTGAGTAAACGGGAAGAGGTTGGCATTCTCACATATGCTGATGATGCGATTGTTGTAGAAGAACCAAGTGAATTTGCTTCTATTGAAAGTGAGTTGACAGGGCTGCCTGTAAAGGTCGTTCCAAACTTCAAAGAAGTGATTCAGGAGCCTGTTGTAAAGGCACTTATGTTAAAAGAAGCCGATCGTTTGGTAGAGGTCGAGAAGAAACTTCAAGCCGAACTGGATGGTGAACTGAGTGTGATGCGCTCTAAGCCATTCTTCCTTGAGTTTACGCAGTTGGGCGTGACGAAAGGAGCAAGCCTTGACTACCTGATCAAGCCAATGGGTATTAAAGCGGAAGAGGTCATTGCCATCGGAGACAGCTATAACGACCTTACGATGATTGAATTCGCCGGTCTTGGCGTCGCCATGGGGAATGCTCCGGGAGATATTAAAGAAAAGGCTGATTTTGTAACAGCTTCTAATATGGAAGATGGCGTAGCAGAAGTAGTTGAGGAGTTTGTATTGAACAGGTTGTCCCGCGTTTAAGGAATCTAGGGGTGGCTCTAGTCACCCCTAGATTCAACCCCAACTCCTACTTATCATCGCACTCCTGATCAAAATCCGAACCATATTCAGGACCCATACCCTGCTCACTTGAACCTCTTCCTTTAGGGCCTCCCCGACCGATATCCGGAAGCTTGCGGTTGACGAATTTCGGAGGAAGGGGCTGAATTCCGAGAAAACAGTTGCAGTCGATGCTGATACATTTGTCGGTTTGATAAAGGGCAAATAATTCATCGGCATCGTCGGTAATGTATCCTTCTATATCCATTCCGGCCAGTAACCGCAGTGTTGCACAGCCATCGTCGATATCGATGAGCTTAAAGTATATGGTGCAGTTGGAGTGTAAGTGTGCCCGAAAAGGCTCGCTGTCTTCCTTTGTGTATAGGATAAATGGAATGGTGTCTACCTTGTCGTATTCACAAATGAACTTAAATTCTTGAGTGGCCAATTGGAATTGTTCCAGTAATAATTCATTCAGGGTTTCGCATATACAGCTATTGTGATGACAAATCATCGCCTCAAATCCTCCTTTCACCTGTCTCTTATCATTAGTGTATTTTGGTCTGGAAAAGTGGTGTAGTGCATATATAACGGTTTAGATTGATTCTAAATAAAATTGAATGTCTTTAGAGGCATCTTTTGCACGCCTCTCTGATTCCTGCACGGACTCCCCGCTCGCCATAACATACCCATAACGATGCCCCATGGAGGTTGGAGGGCGAAGTGTTTTTCCTTTTCTTGGTTTTATATAAACTTCGATGATTCCTTCTTGTTCTTCTGCCATGTTTTTTCCAATCACTTTTAACAGCTTGCCCGTCTTGTTGACTGTCATATAGTAGGTGTAGATATGTTTTTCCCATTTACGTTCGCTATGGTGAGGTGTTCTAAGATATACCCTTAACGTTTCTTCCACTATGCTCAGTCCATATGCTTCTTCTATCATTTTGTTCATTGCTCCCCCGGAGATTCGGGGGTTTACTTCGATCAGTTTCCATCTATTCTTTACCAGCCGCATTTCTAAATGACAGCTTCCGTTAACAAATCCCAGGTCATTGATAATCTCTCCAACCTTTCTGACCAGTACCGGATAATGATGTACGGGTGAAACACTATAGCCGGTGACAATGAATCGTTTATGATAGGTGATTTGCTGTTTGACGACCACTGTGATCACGGGCTTGCAATCTTTGATGACCACTTCAATCAAGTATTGAGGTCCCTCTAAGTATTCTTCTACAAGAAGACTTGGAGGTTTTTTCCGATTTAATTTCTTTATGCCTGTTGCAAGCTCCTCCTCATTACGAATGAGGAGGACATCTTTTGACCCGTTAGAAATGGGTGATTTTAATACAACAGGATAGGAATAAGCCTTTACACCCTCTGTAGAAAAGGGAGGCTTCATTTTAATGAAATCAGAAGAATATTCTTTTCCAATCAGTTTCGTTCGGAGCGCTAGTTTATCCATACAATCACCAATCGGTCCCAAGGAAATTTCGGTTCCACAGAATTCATTAGAAAGCCGGGCTGCTACAAGAACGTAAGAATCGAGAAAGCTGATGATGCACGCTATTTTCTTTCCTTCCTGCTGAAGTGTAGAGATTTTTCTCCTGATTGCTTCTTCATGACTTAAATCTACTTCGTACATTTCGTCGACATCCGTAAAGAGTTCTCTTTCTCTTATAAACTTCCTGCGGTTAGTAAATAGAATAGTAGAGTAGCCCAATTTTTTTCCTGCTTCAATACCGTCCCGTGGGGAGCCTGATTGGCTTGTACCTATATAGATGATGTATTCATTCATGGGGGAAAAGCAGCTCCTTTATGTGTTTAGTCTCTACTCAGTATATGAGCCGTTTTTTGATAAGTATGGGCAACTAAAGGTGAAAACAGATAATTGGACGAGAATTTGCTAGGCTCCTGTTGAAAATTGAAGCAGCTCGATTACCCCCTGCCATTATAAGGTGAATAGGAGGGAAGCTGCTCTTAACATACATAAAATATTTAGGTGGATCATCATTGAATCAGCCTACACCCCCTAAGTATCAACGGAATAAACTGTACAGTAATGCAATGCTCGTACCCATCCTGAGCTTTGAAAGAGAATATGATAAATAAAGGAGAGTACCTTGAATGAAGTCTATCATTTTTATAGAAACCACTAAGTCAGGTTCAAGCAGGGAAGCAATAAAGACGGCAGACAGACTTGGATTTTATACCGTCCTGTTCACTGAAAGACCTAACTTTGTGGCGAAGCGGGAGGAATTTCCCGATGTTCATTTCATGAAATTATGTGATCTAAGTGATATGAATGTACTGCAAAAGGAAGTAAAAGCCCTGATTTTGAAAGGGATAGAAGTTTCCGCCATTGTGAGCTATGTCGATCCGCATAGCTACACAGCGTGTAAACTTGCCGATCAATTTAATTTAAATCACTTCTCAACTGAAGGAATGAAAAACATTCAAAATAAAATTCAATCACGGGAACTGTTGAAGAACTCGTTAGTAACTCCGGCATATTGGACGATTGCAACAAAGGAAGAAAGTGAGGCATTAGAACCGAAAATCAAGAATAAGTTCCCTCTGGTGATGAAATCCCCCCAATCGACCGGCTCAAAAGATGTGTACAAGGTTGGAAATCTATTAGAGTATCGGAAGCGGTATCATACGTTGATTACCCTTTATGAAAATCAGCCGATATTAATAGAAGAATACCTCCCGGAACCTCAGTATCTGGTGGAAGTGGTGGTCCACAAAGGAAAGGTTCATATTATGGCGGTGATCAAACAGGATATTCAATATACTCGACGCTTTATCGTCATTGGATACAAATTATTACTGAATCCTGGTGTGAAATTTTCTAATGGTCTGATGAAAGCGATAAAAGAGATCGTTGCCAAGCATGGGCTCGAGAACGGACCTTGTCATTTGGAGCTCCGCCGAAAAGGAAATCAGTGGAAGTTGATTGAAATAAATGCGCGTATCTCAGGTGCCGGGATGAACAATATGATCAAAGCAGCCTATGGAATCAATCTGGTCGAAGAGATGTTGAAAATGGCGCTGGGAGAAGTTCCGGATTTAAAGCCTAAGTTTCAAAAGAATGTGTACATGCAGTACGTGACGGTTGAGAAAAAAGGGACGCTAGAGAAAGTCACAGGAAAAAGTAAAGCCCTTGCGTCCCAGGGTGTAGTGGAGGTTTATATCAAGCCCCGTAAAGGATCAGTCATTACACCGCCATTGTCTATGGGACACCGATATGCATATGTAACCGCTGTTGGAAATACAGCAATAGAAGCTGAGGCGAACGCGAAGAAGGCAGCTGCAGAAATTCAGTTTTGGATTAAAGAGTCTCCAAAGGAAAAGATTACAACGGTCATTCAATAAGAAAAAGGGAGGGTGTGCATTTTCCTCCCTTTTTTCACGTACAAGTCAAAAAATGTTTACCTAGTAAATAAAAACGCCTTGTTTAAGCTTTAGCGGCTTTAAACAAGGCGTATCATTTTTATATTCATTTTTTTCTCTTGCGATGGTGTTCAATCTGTAGGCTGTTAACCAAAAATCTTCTTGAAATATTCAACCGTATCCACCATCTCAAGGCCGCTTGCTCCTTTAATCAGAATCGTCCAGTTTGGTTGGATGATTTTTTCTAGTTTCGCATTTAATTCATTCATATAATGTCTGTTAAAGTGAAAGATTCTCTGCTTGTTCATACCAGCTTCTCTTGCGCCAGCTCCAATATTTTTGGAAAGGTTGCCATAGGTAAAGAGGTAATCAATCTCTTTCTCAGCGACGTATCTTCCTATTTCTTTGTGAACGGCTTCATGTTTGTCTCCGAAGCCTGCCATACTTCCCAGAACTGCCACTTTCTTTTCACCCTCCAATTTCGTAAGCACGTCGAGTGCTCCTTTCATGGCATCAGGGAAAGCATGGACTGTATCGTCAATCAGCGTGATATTGTTTTTTAGCTGCATAACATCAAGCCTGTGCTTTGGCTTCTTAACTTCATTCATTCCTTGTTTAATTTCTTCAGGCTTAAAGCCGAGAAGGTCCGCAATGGCGATGGCGAGAAGGGCATTGTAAACATAAAATTCTCCATGGTATGGAATAGAAAAGGTATGTGATTTACCAGAAAGCTTTAGGTCAAAGCTGATACCTTCCACGCTGTAGCGCACATTCTTTGCCTGGTAATCTGATGGGGAATAAATGCTGACCTTCTTCAGTACTCCTGTGAAATTCTTAGTGTGAAGAAGCTTTGAATTCTTGTCATCTCCATTTAAGAATAAATGTCCATCACGATCCATTCCCTTAATAAGCTCCGATTTAGCAGCAGCTATTCCTCTGATATCGCCATTGAAGTTGCCAATATGGGCAGTACCGATATTGGTGATCGCTCCTATGTTAGGCTGGATTATCTTGCAATGCTTTTGGATAACGCCGGGAAACGCCATTCCATATTCGAGTACAATAGCCCGATGAATGAAGTTGATTTCATCTTGGTGTTTTTGTGTATGATCGGTCCGGTTCCAATAATCACTTGATTCGAAGATAATCCAGCGGGTTCTGAGAATAGATGCGATGAATGATTTGGTTGTTGTTTTGCCTGAGCTTCCGGTTACAGCAATGATCGGTCTTTCAACGGAGAAATCTTTATCCATAGTAATCCTCCTTTCATTATTTACTTGGATTTTCCCTTGGCTAAATAGATGCAGTATTGTATGGTGTTTTTGACAACATCCATCTCAAGATAAAAGGTCGGGGGACATCCTGGTCTCCAGTTCACTTCATAGATCCATATTTTCCCCAGGTCATCCAAAGCAACATCAATTCCAAGCTCATCAATACTTTCTGAATAACGTTCCTTTTGCAATTCATCCAAATGCCGGGCAAGGAGCAAAGAAAAGTTTTCTAAATAGCGCTTAATGTTAAAGTAATCATGATCTCCAAACTCCTGCTTCAAAAAAGGAACCAGATAATTCATCGAACCTCCGTTGTTAATGTTTGAGACAATCGTTCCCGGTGCGCCGATTCTCGGATAGATAGAGGTAATGACCCATTTTCCATCACCGTCTTTTTGAACGTGAAGCCGAAAGTCAAATACGCTTCCATCTTTTGTCCGGCAATTGATATAAGGCTGGACGAGAAATTCCTCTTCTTGAATAAGATCTGAAACAAATACTTTTAATTCATCATAGGAATAAAGATGATCGTCCGTGTTCAGTAACACTCTAAAATCATTTCCGACACGTTCAATGTAAATAATAGATATACCTTTACGCCCGTTAACAGGTTTAAAGACAATCTTCCGATAAGCTTCCAAAAAAGAAAAGAAGTGATTCGTCCCTCTTACTACCTCTGAGGGAATCAAATATTGTGTGAACTCTCCAGCTTCCTTCAGTCGTTTATAAACCGCCATTTTGTTGCCGATCGAATGGGTGGTAAATGGAATAGTCTTCTTCAGTTTCTGAATAACGTCATTGGATTTAGCAAGCTTTTCAGGGCTTCCTGTGTTATAGATAACATCAGGAAACGGAAAGGTTCCTTCCACCCACTTTCCGTCTTTATATTCAAATCCGGAAATGGTTTTCGTTATAAAATCTACTCCCCCTGGAGAAAAATAGACCATCTGCGTTCCTTCTGCCTTGGCAACAGCTGCATAAGCGTATGATTTAATAACACTATCAGGATGCTTTCGGTGGTGCAGCATTCCAATTCGAATCAATTGACTAACCTCCTTTAAAATATTTTCTTCCTTACTAGTAAATGATGGTCGTCCCTTTGAGGGAACGACACTTGTGATTAGGTATATCGCCTTTTTTACACCTTTCAACTCATGAATAAATGGCATTCCATAAAAGTCTATAGAGATAACTTGTGTGTCCCCTGAAACAAATCTCCAACCCAAAGAGAATGACATTTCCCGAAAGGCTTGCGATGATGGCAGCCTTTCCTTGTGCTTGATCATAGTCAGGCCAGTAGCCTGCAAGTAACGAATCAGTATCATTCTTGAATAGTGCGACCACCTTCATATTGCCGGTATTCGTAAACCAGGCTGGTCGGTATACAAAACCGGTATCTTCAGCGGGATATCCCTTGGTTATGGGATGGTTCTTATAGTGAATCTGCAATAATGCATTTTTATTCCAGCCGCCTGAATGAACCTCAGCTTCACTCAGCTCAAGAATAGAGGTTAAGGCCTTAGAGGCACCAGCCCCTATTCCGATCACTTTTCCACCCTTTTTTACAAAGGCATGAAGGTTATTCCGGCAGGCTTCCTGTTGAGCGGGGGAATCGAGTACGAAATCGCGGTAAAGGCTTCTTATGTTTGATGGAGGATAAAATAAGTGCTCATACCCGTTGTAAATAAGAACATTCACAGAGGATAATGCTTTTTCTGAAGCTAAATCCTTCGCTCTTAATTCCTGGAACGGGATATTCATTTGCTGCAGGGCAAGCTTCAGCCCTGAATGAGCCTTTTTATGAAAAAGGCCATCATCTATAAGAATGCCTACGGAAACAGGTGCACCTGCTCTTGTTTCTTCAGGTTTAGAGTCTTTTTCAAAATATTTGAAGTGTTTCATCCCTGCATCTAGCTTTTCAAATACAGGATGACAGTTGACCCCCCAGCTTAATGGAAGACTCCAGGCACAAAATTCAGAAATTCTTTCAGATCCTGACGAGAGATCTTCCCCTTTCGTGAGGAAACAGTAAGCTACATTAGCTCTTGCTTGATTCATTGGAACGATAGTGGTGCCTGCTGGAAATGAATGTCCATCATACGTGAAATCTTTCGTAGAGGAGTATAGCTTTATTCCATTCTTCTGGAGATGTCGCGTTAGTTTCCTGAGACCTGAATGATGTTCGTTCTTTTCTGTCAGTACGTAGTATTGGGGAAAATCGCCCGTTGAGTGAGTGGGATGAACATTCTTGATTCCACGCTGGAAAAAGGCAGCTTGATTGTTGTTCAGTTCCTCTCTGTGCTTGGAAATATGGGTAAGAGCAGCTGAAAGAGCTAAAAGAATCCAGGTGATGCCATCCTCTGAACGGCTCGGTGATTCAATGGTAATCCCGATCGCCCCATGGAGCATGGAATACATCGAACAGCAATATGGGCTATAGTCATCCCAGCCACCTTTTCCATCACGATATGGGATGTATGTCCCTTTTATCGACTTAAATCGCTTAGAAGAAAACGTTTCTTTTTCTGCAACTAGATAGGATTCCATGCACTGAGCAAGGGGAAGGGCCCACTTCAGATATAAATCATATTCATAAGCTGGATTGTGAGGTGGGGTACAGGGTTCGATCAGTCCAATGTGAGAGGGTTTTTTCCATACATACCCATGCAAGTCCAAAACGACTGCAGGCTTTTCCTTCACAATCAGATTGACGATGCTCTCTGTTTCAGGCTGTGATTGTGTAATGAAATCCCTGTTTATATCAAAGCCCTCTGCATTATAGCGTGTCTTATACACATATCCGTCGGGATTACAGCAAATGACACAAAATACAATCAAATCATCCAGCCATTCCATGCTTTCGCCATCTTTTTGAATCTTATTCAAAAAACGCAGTAAAGCTGTCGAACCGGTGGCTTCATGTCCATGAATGGAAGCGGTAATGACGATTGGAGTTTTCTTTCGTGACCTTAAAGAACTAATCCTTGTTTGGACTATTTTTGTTCCGGAAAGGGCTGGCTTTTGAATAGTAACACACCAAATGTCCCGCCCTTCGATGGACTTGCCAATTGAGGAGAGGGAAAAGAATGGACATTGTTTCGTTTTCATCTCTATTAATGCTTCTAGTTTTCTATAAGAAAGTATAGTACTTCCCATGTAGTCATAGCCTCCTTTCTATAGTTAATTCAAGAGAAGCTAATTCTGCTATGGACAAGTGTCCCTTTAGGACAAAATGATTCATTTTCACTGACGGCTGAGGTTGGAAACCTCAGCCGCTAGACGACTCAGCCGATTTATTGGCAATCACCAGGGCCGGCAATCTTGTGGTAACAGCCTTATATAAATAGCCTTTAGCCGTTTCCTCGGTGAAGACTTGTACATACATTAATACATAGAAGTGGTTTATCAGTTTAAGAGAGGTGTATCCCATGAATATATCGATTGTGACATCCACATTCAAGGAGCTCGAGCCTCTCATTCTACTTGCCGGGAAAGATGGAATGAGGGTTCATGACGTACCGGGCTCTGTATGGTTTTGTGCAAAAGTGGACGGAGAAATGGCTGGTTTTGTTTCTTGTTATATAAGAGAGAAGCAGGGAAAAGCGGTATTTAAGAGTGATTATGTAAGGGGGGAATACAGACGTAAAGGCATCTACCGAAAACTTTTTGAAAAGAGATTGGACTATGTGAAGAATTTCAATGTGAGAAAGATTAAAGCTTCCTGTACGAAGATGTCTTTAGAGTGCTTCTTATCTTACGGATTTAAGAAAATAGAAAGCAGATCAAGGAAATATACAGATGTTTTGATGTATGTAGATCACTAGAAGAGCAGGAGGAACGAAATGATTACGCTGAAATTAACGGAGATCAGAAGGCTATTGAAGGGAAGGCTGATAAGCGGTCCTGAAAATATGGACATCCATGATGCGATTATATTCCATCAGCATAAGTTAAAGAAGAGTCATACACTGGTCTTCATGGATAAAAGGAAGGCGATCAGTGAGAAAAAATGGAAGAGAATGATCAGAAATGCTCCATGTGCCGTGATTACGGATCATGAACAAGAGGCTGTAAACGGAGATGAGGGGTTGACCATCATTCAAGTAGGAAATGTAAGAGAGGCTTTTATGGAGTTTGTACGTTACTACCGGAAGATATGCTCACTCCCGATTGTTGCCATAACAGGGACATGCGGAAAAACAACGACCCGGGAGATGCTCACCAAAATTATGGAGGAGAATCATTCTGTCATTTCAACAGAATGGAATGATAACGCACCTCACAGGTCTTTTGAATACCTGATGAAGATAAATGAAAGCACAGACGTCGGGATATTCGAAACAGGCTTGGGCGGACCCGGTGACCTACGCTATCACTGTAAGGTTTATCAACCGGATATAGGGATCATTACCAACATCGGAAGTTACCATCTTGATCGTTGTAAGACCTTTGAAGGATACCTTGCAGCTAAAGCGGAAATGCTTGAAGGACTGAAGAATAAAGGCACGCTACTCTTAAATGCTGATGATCCGAACATTTCTAAAATCAGCTTGGAGGAGTATAAAGGAACCGTTCATTATTTCAGTATCCATAAGCATTCCGACTTCAGGGGAACCTCTATATCCATCAGTGAGGAAGGAACTCGTTTCACCCTACAAGCAAAGGGGAAAGAATATCCTGCTTTTATCCCTGAAATCGGGGAGCATCACGTCTACAATGGATTGGCTGCTTTACGAGCCGCGATGGAACTGGGGGAAGACATTGAAACGGGGATCAGAAGGTTGAGCAGCTTTCAAAATATAGAGAGACATTTTGAACTGCAGAAAGGACGGAACGGTTCAACCATCATCGATGATACTTGGAACGTCAACCCTACCTCTTTAAGGGAAGCCATTAAAACACTTTCTATAATAGGAAAAGGTAAGAAACGGATGGCTCTTCTCGGAAATATCGAGAGGCTTGGAGAAGAATCAAAGGATGTACACAAGCAAATCGGGCAATACGTGGTGGAATGTGGAATTGATGTCCTGATCACGTATGGAAAGAAAGCGAAGTTTATAGCGGAGCAGGCAGCAAGGGAGAGTAAAGATATCATCGTATATCCTTTTACCAGTGTACAAGGGATGGAAAAAACGATATTGAATCATCTGGATGAACACACATACCTGCTGGTGAAGTGCCGGGCCGGCAGTAGACCCTTGATGAGATTAAGAAAACGCTTGATGGAATCTGAGTAAGAATGGAAAAGGGAGGGGTGAATGGTGAAACGTTTACAGCTGAAGGAAGTAATAGAGGTGGTGGGAGGACGACTGGTTCATGGGTCAAAGGATATAGAGGTGAAAGATGCGATCATTTATCATCTACATTCCATCATACAGAGCCATACGATGATCTTTTTAGATAGAAGGAAGCCATTCAACTATGAAAAAATAAAACATCTGGAACCCTTTGTCATCATTAGTGATGCCAGGGATAGCAGGGAGAAATATCAGCAAGCTTTTGCGGTGATTGAGGTTGAAAATATCAGAAAGGCCATCCTTGCGTTTGCTGAATATTATAGAAGATTATTCAGCATTCCCGTTATAGCCATTACTGGAACGGATGGTAAAACAACGACAAAGGACATGATTGTTCATATTTTAAAAAAACAGTATTCCGTTCAGTCCACTATAAGAAGCAGAAATGCGCCAAGGAAATCCTTCGAATACCTTATGGGAATTGATGAGGATACAGACGTTGGTGTCTTCGAAACAGGCTTGGGTGCTCCCGGTAACCTTCGATATCATTGTGATATTTTCCAGCCTACCATCGGGATCATCACGAACATAGGAATCTTTCATTTGGATAAATGTAAAACATTGGAAAATTATGTTTTGGCAAAGGGAGAAATCATTGAAGGTTTAAAGAATAAAGGGACTTTACTGGTAAATGGAGACGATGAACATATAGCAACACTTCCATTAAAAGACTATAAGGGGAAGCTGGTTACCTTTGGGAAGTCTGCTGGGGCAGATTTGAGAGCTACTAATATTAAAGTGGATTCAAGTCAAACCAATTTCACGATGACCTATGAATACAAACAATATTCCGTGATTCTGCCTTGTCACGGTGAGCATCAGGCATATAATGCAATGGCAGCGATCGGGGCTGTACTGGATGTGGGTGTGGATATCACCGATGCCATCAACGCATTGCAATCGTTTAATGTACTGGAGAAACACTTACAAGTGAAGCAGGGGATCAAGGATTCTACTATCATTGATGATTCATGGAGTTTAACTCCCGGAGCATTAAAAGAAGCATTGAAAGTTCTGCAATCCATTGCGGATGACAGGAAAAAGATTGTATTGATCGGAGATATCGGGCGGTTGGGAGATCACACGGCAAACACTCATTTAGAAGTGGGTGAGATGATCTCGAGGCAAGACATAGATGTTCTGATAACCTATGGACATAACGCTAAAAGAGTCGCTGAAAGAGTAGCAGAAAAAAACTTGTTCATCCAAGTATACCCATATTTAAATATTAAAGACGTCTATCAAAAGGTCATCTCATTATTATCACCAGATAGTTTATGTTTGTTTAAGTGTTCAAATACAGATAATGACCTGATGAGCCTCAAAGAACATTTTCTCAAGAAAGATGACATGGAAAGGAATCAGCATGATGAACGATAACATTAGGACAGGAGTGAGAGAATGAAATCTCTGCCACTGAAAGAATTAATCGGTGTGATGAATGGAAAGCTCGTATACGGGGATGAAAATTTCATCGTGAAGGATGCAATGGTTTCACACTTACACAGAATAAAAGAGAAACATACGTTAATTTTTCTAAAAAGACGCAAAGCCTTTCACATTGATAAGGTGAAAAGATATTCGCCTTATGTCATCGTAACTGATAAAAGCGATGGGGAATTGAAGGAGATAGAAGCTGCCGGAATCATAAGGGTCCAAAATGCAGATGACGCTTTCTGGGCCTTTACCCGATATTACCGGCATTTATTTGAACTGCCGATCGTCGCAGTTACAGGTACATGTGGAAAAACCACCACCAAAGAAATGCTTTCCCACCTCCTATCCCCCACACATTCCATTCAATCTACCATCAGAAGCAGAAATGCCACCAGGAAATCTTTCCAATATCTCATGGGGATCGATGAAAATACAGATGCTGCCGTGTTTGAAACGGGTCTGAACGGTCCGGGCAATCTTCACTATCATTGCAAGGTGTTTCAGCCCACGATAGGGATCATTACGACGATCGGTGTCGATCATCTGGATAAGTGCAAGACGTTAGACGGATATATTAAAGCAAAATCCGAGATCGTATCAGGTGTCAGGAACGATGGCACTCTTATATTAAACAGCGAGGATGAAAACACAAAAAAAATATCTCTCACAGGTTTCACCGGGGATATCATTTATTGTGGAACAAGTGAAAGTGCTGACTATAGGGCAAGTGATATTGTTTACAATAAAAACGGAATGTCATTTACCTTGCATCATAAAGAGAAGACTTACAGAACGTATTTACCGGGCTTTGGTGAGCATCAGATTTACAATGCTCTGTTTGCTCTTGCAGCAGCCCATAAAATCGGCATGAACCTTTCGAAGGCTGTTATAAGAATGAGGACGTTTGAAAATCTGGAACGGCATCTCCAGGTGGAAGAGGGCATCAATGCCTCTACGATTATCGATGATACGTGGAGTTCAAATCCAACATCAGTCGCTTCAGCCATTGAAGTACTGGAAACTCTGGGAAATAATAAAACAAATGCTTTATTATTAGGCGATATTGCCTATTTAGGGAGTCATGTAAGGAAAGTTTATCATGATTTGGGAAAATTAATTGCATCTACAAAAATCGATATCTTAATTGCAGTCGGGGAAAATACAAAGCATATAGCAAATCAAGCTAAAAAGTATGGATTTAAAGGAAAAGTGTATACTACCGCTTCCGCCGCCCTTGTAAAGGGGTATGTCGAAAGTCTGCTAGATGAAAAAACCGTTCTTTTGGTTAAGGGTTCTATGATGGATACAGAATTAATAGGGCTTGCAAGGTCTTTTAAAATGAAAGAATAAACGGGCGGGAATAAAGTCCTATGCACTTACCCCTGCATGTATGACACCGCATCCTTGGCAATTATTACATCCAATTTCGGGTGAAAATCAATGTTATACTTTCTGTGGATAATTATTAGAAAATTTCACTTTATTCACAGGAGGTAGAAACATGAAGAAATTAATGACAACAGCGGTTTGCACAGTTGCTTTGACGTTCAGCTCTGTGTCCATTCCACTTGTGCAGCAAGCGAATGCAGCGACAGCTCCCCAACAAGCTGAGGTAGAGCAGAAAGCTGATAATATTATATCAACTGCGAAGAATTTAATAGGTAAAGCGACATACGAAAGATATGTTTATAATCCCCCACATCAATTTGGTTGCAGTGGATTCATTTACTATGCCTTCAAACAGAACGGTATCGACCTTGCAACAAGGGATACAAACGTACAGGCTCAATTAGGTGAGTATGTACCAAAGGATCAGCTTCAAAAGGGAGACATTGTTTTCTTTGACTCAAATCCGAATGATAATGATCCTGTGACTCATAATGGAATTTATATTGGCGATAACAAGATCATTCATATGGCAGACGAAGAGAATGATATTCTTATCTCAGACCTGGACGGAAAAGAATATTATCAGAAAAACTATAAAACAGCACGCCGTGTACTTCCTTCCTTTATGTTTGATCAAGCAACTTCATCAACTGGGGAAAAGGTAGTTGATATTGCGGAAGGATTAATTGGAAAAGCTTCCTATGGTACGCCTTATAATGAAGAAACCTTGACCTTCAATGGTGCAGGACTGACTTATTATTCGTTTAAGCAAGTAGGAATCGACCTTAAATCAAAAACAGCCAGTGAACAATCAAAACTGGGTGAACCGGTTAAACGTCAAGACCTTCAAAAAGGTGACCTTGTGTTCCTTTCAAACAATTCTAGTAACGGAAAGATCGTTCATACAGGTGTTTATGCAGGAAATGATCAAATCGTCCACGCTGCCGGTTCTCAATCAGGAATCAAGAAGAGCGTTATTCTTAACGGCTACTACGACGAACATTATGTTACAGCGCGCCGGGTGATTGATGTGAAAGCAGCTAATTCAGAAGATAATACTGAATCGACAGAAACTGAAGCACCTTCAGTGGAAGCTCAGCCTGATGGACAAGCACCTTCTGCCCCTCAGGAAAAACCTGAACCAGAGACGGATGTTCAACCAGCAGCACCTGAAGAAAAACCAGAGAACACTGAAGCCAAGCCAGCTCCTGTCCAAAATAAAGGCGCTGAAGTATCAAGCCTGGCAGAAAATGTAATAGATAAGGCTCAGTATGGATATTCTTATGATGAACGTACAATGAGCTTCAACAGTGCGGGACTTGCTTATTATGTATTTAAACAGAACGGAATCGATCTTCAGGATAAAACGGCAGCAGGTCAAGCAACTAAAGGCCAAAACGTTAGCAAATCCCAATTGAAGGAAGGCGACTTAGTGTTCTTCTCGAATTCTTCAAGTAATGGAAAGATTGTTAACACCGCGATTTACGTAGGCAACAATGAAGTAATCATGTCTGCCGGCAAGAGCGTGGGGGTAGTTAAGCGAGACCTGAATAGAAGCTGGTATCAAGAAAATTACGTAACAGCACGCAGGATCATTCAATAGTGAAAGCTTCGAAACGTTTGCGTTCAATGAGCTTTTCTAGAGTCTAAGTCTAAAATGACCGGAGTCCCTTAGGGGATTTCGGTCATTTTTTTTGGTTTGGAGACTTAGGAAAAGAGTTTTTGAAATACAGGAAAAATATGTATAATCACTAGTGTTATATGATACTATTAAAAATAATTAATTCAACTGGAGGACAAATCATTGAGGGGTATTGGCGGTATTTTACTTAAGTTCTTCTTATCAATCATAGGCATTATTTTTATAGGCGGACTTCCCGTTCTCCTTTCAGGCATCGGCCATCGCGAATTGAGGTTGCAGGCGTATTGGCAGTCCATTAAAGAAATCGTATTTGCCCTGCTTCACCCGGGGGATTTAACATATGTCATCATCGGTGGCCAAAAGGAACGCGACTTGTTTCCTTATTTATGGGAGCCGATCACCTACTCGTTACTCGTGCTGTTTTCTGCCTTTCTTCTGGCCGGCTTCTTAAGTATTCTCCTCACGATCCTCACCATGTTGTTTTCTCAAAAAAACCGAAATCGAATCAAGTTCATGTTTTATTTATTCGAATCTGTTCCGGATGTACTGGTTATCCTGAGTGCTCAATTACTTGTACTCACTCTATATAAGCATACGGGGATATTGTTTTTCGAAATTGCTTCAGTTGATATGGAACGTGCCTTTCTTCTGCCGGTTCTGGTTTTGGCGATTCTGCCGACTGTTCAGCTGTTTCGGATGTCCATTCTTTCATTTGAGACCGAAGAAAGAAAAGACTATGTCACATTGGCACGATCCATTGGACTCGGGAAACTGGTGATTTTGACCTTTCATATTTTAAGGAATGCGGTTATCTCCGTGTTCTTTCAATCAAAAAAGACCATCTGGTTTATGCTCTCTAATTTATTTGTGCTGGAACTGCTATTCAATATAGCCGGAATAACCCGCTTCTTAAAGTCGACGCTGCAGCCGAAAATGTTTACCATTGCGGTACTTTGCATTTTCATTCCTTTGTTTGTCTTCTATACAGTGGGAGAAATCGTTCTCTCTAAAAAAGCGAATAAGGGGGAGGAAATCTAATATGAAGAAAAGTGTGTGGAAGAATCCATTATTTCTTATCGGATTTACGTTTATAGCCCTCATGCTCATGTCCAGTTTTATGTATTCGCTGGTGTGGGGGAATGAAGTAAGAAGATTGTATTTCATTAGTGTTGAAGGTGTTGTCGTGGAATCCTCCCCGATTTCACCGAAATGGCTATTTCCACTTGGAACCGATCCCCTGGGACTTGATATGCTCGGTAAAATCATCATCGGGGCCAAGTACACGATACTAACCGCGATAGTGATTGCCTTTTTACGTGTATTTTTAGCGCTCCCGATCGGATTCATTCTCGGGACATTCCTGATGAAGTATAAGAAATACATCAATGGCTGGATCGATTCCTTCCATTACATCCCCTTAACGATACTAGCCTATTTTTTGTTGGAACCGATTCTTTGGGAACCGTTTGGAGGGTTTCCTAATTCGATTGTTGAACGCTTCATCATTGAAATATTGATTTTGACCTTCCTTATTGTTCCCGTATTGTCAGCTCTGTTTGGCAACGAAGTCTCTATGCTCTACAAACAGGAATTCATCATGAGTGCGAAAATACTTGGAGCGGGAAAATGGCGGATCATTTTCAAACATATTTTACCCGGAATGAAAGAAAAGCTTGTAATCGTATTTGGACAGCAATTCATGCAGACCCTGATCATCTTTATTCATTTAGGATTACTGACCCTGTTCCTCGGGGGAACCGATGTGGACTATCAAATGGTGAATGACCCTCCAAGATCCATCACCTATGAATGGTCGGGACTGATCGGGGACTCCTTCCGATATCTCCAAGGAGCACCGTGGGTTCCACTGACACCGATTCTTTTCTTTTCTGCCACCATGCTATCAGTTTCATTGATGATCGAGGGCTATGTCCAGACAACGAGCGGCCACTCGTATTATAAAAAGAAATTCAAATCGGCTTATCGTCCCTTTAATGAAAGAAAAGACCCACCGGTGCAGGCTGACTTTGAAAAGGTAAAAATGTAGAGGGGATTGTGCATAATAGTATAGGAAGAAAATAAAAGAATGTGGTAAAAATTTCATCTTATCAATAGGTTTGTGTAAGGGGAATTCGGGGAATAAGTTTACACTGAGTAAACAATCTAAAAACACTATTAACATTTCTAGTATATATATCCACATGATTGGGAAAGTCTGGGTCGTTCACGAATCGTTCAAAAAGGGCAAAGCTTTGCCAGCCCAAGCTTTCGTCCCCTTTTCTTACGGAATGTCGAATTCCCATGAAATATTTTTGTTACGAATCACAACAAAATGTTATACACATGAAATTATTTTTTGTTATAATACTCGTTGTTGATTCAAATGAATTTACATTTGCTAAACAAATTCTTAATAAACCTTCAGTCATACATGTTTTAAATAAATACAATTTAAAAAGGTGATGAAGCATGAACTTCTTAAAAAGACAGTTTGAAGATACGCGTACTGGGAAGTTATCGTTCTTCTTTACAGTCGTTATACTATTTTGGATTAAGACTTATGCCGTATATTTAGCTGAATTTAACCTGGGAATACAAAATGCGCTCCAGCATTTTCTTTTATTTTTTAACCCTTTAAGTTCAGCACTATTATTCTTTGCCTTCGCATTATTCTGGAAAGGCAGAGGGCGATATATTGCGTTTATCGTTATTAACTTGTTAATGTCCTTCGTTCTTTATGCGAACGTCGTGTACTATCGATTCTTTAATGACTTTATTACAGTACCTGTCATCTTACAGGCGAAAACGAATAACGGTCTCGGTGGCAGTGCACTTGAATTAATCAGCCCGATCGATATTTTATATTTCTTAGATCTATTCATCATCATTGGATTAATGGTTCTTAAGAAAGTGAAGCCCCAGGAAAAATTACGCTTCCGTTCAGTATTTGCGGTCATGACATCTGCAGTCCTTGTGTTCTTATTGAACTTAGGTTTAGCGAACATCGATCGTCCTGAATTATTGACTCGTAGTTTTGACCGTAACTATCTGGTGAAGTATCTTGGAACGCACAACTTTACGATTTATGACATTGTTCAAAACTCAAAAACGTCTGCTAAGCGTGCTATGGCCGACAGCAATGAAGTTTCAGAAGTTGAAAATTACGTAAAAGCCAATAAAGTAGATCCAAATCCTGAATACTTTGGTAAAGCAAAAGGGAAAAACGTTATCTACATCTCTATGGAATCACTGCAAACATTCATGATTGGCAGAGAGTTAAATGGAGAGGAAGTTACACCATTCTTGAACTCTCTAGTGGATAGTAAAGAAGCGATGTACTTTGATAACTTCTTCCATCAAACAGGTCAGGGGAAAACATCTGATTCTGAGTTTATTATTGAAAACTCATTATTCCCTCTTCCTCAAGGTGCTGTATTCATGACGCATGCCAACAATACGTATCAATCAGCCCCTTCGATTCTAAAGGGAAAAGGATATACGTCAGCGGTATTCCACGGTAACTACAAAACATTCTGGAACCGTTCTGAGATGTACCGTTCAATGGGGTATGACAAATTTTTCGATGCAACGTATTATGATATGAGTAATCCAGAAGAACAGCTTCCTTATGGATTAAAGGATAAGCCATTCTTTGAAGATTCAATTCCGATGCTGGAAAGCTTAAAACAACCGTTCTACACAAAATTCATTACGCTATCCAATCACTTCCCGTTTGACCGTCATGAGGAAGATGCTAATTTCCCTCAGGGTGAAACAGGTAACGGTGTAGTGGATCGATATTTCCAAACGTCTCATTACATGGATCAGGTATTGGAAGACTTTGTGAATGATTTAAAAGAAAAAGGTCTATATGAAGATACGATGATCGTACTTTATGGTGATCACTATGGAATTTCGGATAACCATAATAAGGCGATGTCCGAGGTATTAGGTAAAGAAGTGGGTAACTATGAAAGTGCTCAGCTGCAACGAGTACCATTGTTGATTCTAAACTCTGGTGCAGAAGGTGGAGTTAACCATACGTATGGTGGACAGATTGACCTTCGCCCTACGATTATGCACCTTCTTGGAGAAGAGACAAAAGATTATTTAAGCTTCGGTCAGGACCTGCTTTCTGAAGAGCGCAAGCAAATCGTACCTTTCCGTAATGGTGATGTCATTACAGATAAGTACTCTGAAATAAAGGGAGTCTGCTACGATAACGAAACAGGTCAACCTGAAGAAGAAGAAAGCAAAGCATGCGAAGAAGCAAGTAAGGAAGCGAACAAACGTCTGGAGCTTTCCGATAAAGTGGTTTATGAAGATCTACTTCGCTTCTATAAACCTGAAGGATACAAACCGATAGATCGCTCGGATTATCAGTATAATAATCCAAATCCAAAAAGCTCAGAAGACCCTGAAGCTTCCCATGAAGAAAATCACGAATAAAATAAGTAATTTTAAGCAAGCTCCCTCCACCGATTTCGGTGAGAGGGAGTTTGCTTTTTTTTGTTGTTTACTCTTTCGTAAACATTGTTGCTATTTACACAGAGAAAAACATGGACCGTTGTTTTGTAATCTTTAAGCTCTGTCACGAAATTTCCTCCTCATCATCTTTAACAGGATTTTCATGACAGAGCTTCAAGGTGTGCAAGAAAACAATGTAACAAGAAAAAATATTTCTTCTTCCTTAAAAGTTAAAATTAATCTCTACTTACCTTAAATGAGATTGTTTGCAAAAATTCTAGTTTTAATTGTTTTCCATTAAGGATTCATGCTCAGAAAGTTGATTGGAGCGGAAGGATGCTCGACTCCTGCGGGAATAGCTGGACAGGTGAGACCCCGGAGGCGCAGCCGAGGAGGCTCACCGCCAGCCCCGCGGAAAGCGAGCATCCTG